>DATLXD010000382.1:0-19452 GCA_035575965.1 Pyrinomonadaceae bacterium
GAAGATTTTTCCGCGCTTCTCGACGGCGCGGCTTCTAATGGCGCGTCAACCAACGGTGCGGGAAAAATCGAAACTCCTGAGTCGAAAGCAGAGAGCCAAGACGCGGCAAAGCCGGATTCATCTGCGGCAACAGATAAAGCAACCGAACAAAACAAAGACCAAGAGCCAAAAACCGAAGACCAATCGCAAAATGTTTCCGAAATTGAAGGTCGCAGCTACGATTATCAGCGTCCCGATGCGGTCGAGGATGCCAAAACTCAAAATCAAGCGTCGGATAGCCAAAATCAAAAATCCGAAAACGGAAGAATGATTGTTTCGCCGATTGCAGCCCGAATGGCGGCGGAAAATGGCGTTGATTTGAAATCGGTCAAAGGTTCTGGACCGAGCGGCAGAATTATCAAGCGCGACATCGAATCTGCTCTCGCAGAAGTCCAAAGTCCAAAGTCTAAAGTCCAAAGTCAAGAAGTTGCGTCGTCATTCGGCGGAAGTTCTGAAGTTCAGGGTGCAAGCGCGTTTCGTGAAGAAACCACTTCGCAAATGCGCCGCGTTATCGCGCAGCGTCTGGCAACTTCAATCGGACCTGTTCCAACGTTTTATTTGACAGTCGAAATCGAAATGGATAAAGCGTTGGAGTTTCGCAAACAAATCAATTCGAGCGTTACCGAAGATGAAAAAGTTTCGGTCAACGATATTATTGTTAAAGTTGCGGCAATGGCATCATTAAAACATCCGTTTGTAAATTCTTCATATCAAGACAAAACGATTCGCTTTTACGAAGATGCCGATGTCGGCGTGGCGGTTGCGATTGACGAAGGTTTGATAACGCCGGTCGTGCGCGGCGCAAATAAAAAAGGTATCGGACAAATTTCCCGTGAAATCAAAGAAATGGCTGGACGCGCACGCGAGAAAAAACTTCAGCCAGAAGAATACACGGGCGCGACGTTTTCGATTTCAAACTTGGGAATGTTCGGCATCGAACAATTTACGGCAATCATCAATCCACCGGAAGCCGCAATTTTTGCAATCGGCTCAGCCGCGCCGAAAGCGGTTGCGCGCGATGGTGAAATCGTTATTAAAAACGTGATGAATGTAACAATGAGCTGCGACCACCGCGTGATTGACGGCGCAACCGGCGCGAAGTTTTTGCAGACGTTCAAACAAATGTTAGAGAATCCGGTTTTGATGTTGCTGTAAATTTACCAAATACTAAAACCGCAGATGAATGCGGATAAATGCAGGTGAATTTTAATAAATAAATCCGCATTTATCCGCATTCAACTGCGGTTAATTTTATTTTGAATCAGGAAATAGAAAACCATAATTCTTCCGCGCCGCACATTGCGCTGTTTGTCGTTCAATTGATGTTCGGTTCCGCGCCGATTTTGGGAAAGTTCGCTTTGACAGCGTTTCCTCCTTTTGCAATTGTTGGCTTTCGCGTGGCGGGCGCGGCGACGGCTTTTTATTTTCTGCAAAAACTGCGCGGAAATTTGCGCCTTGAAAAAGCGACTCATTATTTATATTTTGCACTTTTCAGCTGTTTCGGAGTCATCTGCAATCAGCTTCTGTTTTTCAAAGGTTTGTCGCTGACCACGGCGACGAATACTTCTCTGCTTGCGGTGATGATTCCGGTTTTCGCTATTTTAGTCAGCGTTTTGATTGGCAATGACAAACTCTCGTGGCAAAAAATTCTGGGCGTGATTTTGGCGGCGGGCGGCGTGATTTATCTGATTGACCCGAAGAACGCGAGTTTTTCTTCCGCCACGACACAAGGCGATATTCTGGTGATTCTCAACAGTATGTCTTACGCGACTTACGTTGCGATTTCAAAAAAACTAATTACTCATTACGGCGCGTTGAAATCCATCGCGTGGGTTTTTCTCTTCGCAAGTTTGATAAATGTTCCGGTCGGTTTGATTTCACTGCAAACAGTCGAGTTATCGCAAGTTAGTTTATTTTCTTGGCTGGCACTTGCAGCAATCGTTATTTTTCCGACGATTCTTGCTTACTATTGGAACACTTGGGCGTTGGCGAGGGTCGAGCCTTCCGTCGTCGCGGTTTATATTTATTTACAGCCGCTTATCGGCACATTTTTAGCCGTTTTTGTTTTAGGCGAAGATTGGAAACCGAGAATTTTTCTGGCGATGGCATTGATTTTCACCGGTGTTTTTCTGGTCACGAGAAAACGAAAGCGGGAAATTATTTCAAAACTTTAATTTATAAGCCAGAAACAAGAAGTAAGAAGTAAAGTTAAAAACAGCCGGAAATGCCGAAAATCGTTAAAATTTATTGCTAATCCTTCGTTCGGTATTGTAAGATTTTTGTATCGTTTTTTACATTTCAATCGATTTAACAACACGCGGGGAAACTTCCGCAAGTGTCGCTAAACCTATTAAAGAGATAAGGGGGAAATTAAAATGGAAAGTAGAGCAAAATTATTCGGACACGCGATTCACCCGATTTTAATCGTGTTTCCGCTCGGACTTTTGGCAACAGGCGTTATTTTTGACGTTATATATTTGATTTGGGGAAATCCAGCAATGGCGACAACGGCTTATTATATGATTGCCGCCGGACTCGTCGGTGGTGCGTTTGCTGCGCCGCCCGGTTGGATTGATTGGTTTGCCATACCAAGCGGAACTCGCGCCAAATCGGTCGGTTTGACGCACGGACTCGGCAATGTTCTGGTTCTGGTTTTATTTTTAATAAGCTGGTGGCTGCGTTATAATTCGACGGATTTTAAGCCGGACACGCTCGCCTATATTCTTTCGTTTGCCGGCGCGGGTTTGGCTTTATTAACCGGCTGGCTCGGCGGAGAATTGGTTGAACGGCTCGGTGTCGGTGTCGATGACGGTGCACATCTCGACGCGCCGAATTCGCTTTCCGGCAAGCCTGCAAGTCAAAGCGATTAAATTAACCATCGTTTTACAATGTTAAGTTGGCTGTTTGAAAAAATAGCAGGTAATTTTCCGTTTCAAACAAAAATAGCGTCGAGTTTATGACTCGACGCTATTTTTACTAAAAAATTTATGTCGAAAATTATTCAGCGCAACTTAATTCTATAAAAATTTTTCTTGACTTGTCTAATACAATGATTCCGGCGCAATCTCCGCCAAAGATTCAAAAGCAGGTTTCGCAAAATAATAGCCTTGAAATAAATTGATTCCGAAATCTTCTAACGCGGCAAGCTCGTTTTTGGTTTCAATGCCTTCGGCAATAATCGCAATGCCTAAATCCTCGGCGACGTGAATGATTCCTTTGACAATTGCTTGTTTTATGCGGTCTGAATCAATATTTCGCGTTAGTTCCATATCTAATTTGAGAAAATCCGGTTGGAACGTTGCTAATAGATTCAGCCCCGAGTAGCCCGCGCCGAAATCGTCGATGGCAGTCTTAAAACCTTGTCTCTGATATTCTGTAACAATATTTTTCAGATGCGCATTGCTGTTCACTTTTTCGACTTCCGTTATTTCAAAAATAATTTTTTCGAGCGGAAAATTATAATCGCTCGCCGCTTTAAGCGTCGTTCGCAAACAATTTTCGGGATGATAAACTGCATTCGGCAAAAAATTTATGCTCAGATTTGAATCAATCTTTAATTCGGATGCCAGCCGAACGGCTTTGACACGGCATGTCTGGTCGAACTTATAAAGATTTTCGTCGTTGACTTTCGATATAATTTCTCCGGCAGACTCTTGATTTAATCCCCGAACCAACGCTTCCTGAGCGAAAATTTCGCGTTTCCGAAAATCAATTATCGGTTGGAAAGCCATTGTAAAATCAAAATCGAGCGCGTTTTCATCGGAACAGCCGCGACAGGAAAATGTTTGCAGAAGTGTCTGAGTTTGAAGATTTATCATTTTTGTAATTTGTTTTTTGGCAATAATTTGAAATTTAATTCTCTGGATTGAAAATTTGATTTTCACTTGTCCAAACTTATTTTGTCACAGTTTTAAACAAGTTTGCGAGATTTTTATAATCCTGACCGCTTATCAGTTTTGAATTTGAATTTTAGGAATAGAAAGCAGTTCATCGTTTGCGCTATAAGTATTTTGTCAATAAACAACTTATAGATATGGAGCAAGACGATGAACTTAGGAATAAAATATCCGATTTTAATGCGCATTGTTAAGATCGTTTTGACGCTCGCAGCAGAAGAGTTGCCTCTCGATTGTATCGGCAATGCCGGAATCGGCGTAGGCTAACACTTTTCAAATCGCTTCTGAATCGGCGTCGCAGAGCGGCATTGGATTGCCGAGGGCAGTCAATCGGTTTTATCGTTTTCTCAGAAACGAGCGGTTTGACAACTGGCTCTTAACCGAACGGTTGCTGAGGTTTTTCGCCCGGAGACGGCAGATTGTATTGTGTCTGGATTGGACTCTCTGCTTGGGGTGAACCGTTTTCTGTTTTAATCGCTTCGGTGTGTGCCGCAGAGACGGTCAATTCCAGTGGCGGTTTCAGCCGTTAAGAAAAGCCTGCTTGCCAGAAGTCAGAAGCTGTGAGAGGAAACATTTCTGAGGCTCTGTGTTGAAGGCGCGAATGAAATGCCGAAAGAAAGGGGCGCGACTCTCGCTTGTCAAAATCGGTATTTTGTTCTGGCGCAATTTCACGCAAAGACTAAAGTTGACCACTAAATTCGTCAAACGAAACCTGCCACTTCCAAAGATGCGGATCTTTCCTTGGCTGCAAGTTCAGCAAAACTGATAAGCGGTCAGTTTTATAATTGTAAAACTGGCTTTTATTTTTATTTGCGAAAATCAGATAATTGCCGAAATTATTTGTTAATCTTTTATAATTAGAAAATACGGCACAATTATCAGTATGCAGCAAATTTTTCGGCTAAATAGTAGATTTGAATTTGAGTCTGAATAGTTCTTAAGATTTAATAACTTTTATGAATTTTGCGTGGACAATCAAGAGTTATTTGGAAACGATAAACAATCAACTGCACATTGACGGCGTGTCGGCAATCGAACTTGCCAAGGAATTCGACACACCGCTTTTCATTTTTTCCGAAGCCAGAATCAAACACAATATTGAAAGATTAAAATCGGCTGAAAATGTGATTGGCTGCCGTTTAAAAGTTTGCTATGCGGCGAAGGCAAACTCAAATATGGCGGTTTTGCGCTGCGTAAAAGATGCCGGAAGCGATTTAGAAGTCAATTCCGGCGGCGAGCTTTTTAAAGCGTTAAAGGTCGGTTTTAAACCGGAACAAATCATTTTCAACGGCACGAGTAAAACCGAAACAGAACTCGAAGAGGCGATTTCCGCCGGAATCTACGCGATTCAATCGGATTCGATTTACGAACTCGAATTAACCGAGCGAGTCGCAGAGAGATTGAAAAAACGTGCCGATGTTTCCTTGCGGCTTGTCCCGGACATCGAAACCGCAACTTTACACGGACTTCAAACCGCGACGCACACTTCAAAATTTGGGATGATGGCGGAAGAAATAATTCCGGCTTTCAAGCGATGGCACAATTCTGAATTCTTAAATTTGTGCGGCATACATCTTCATCTCGGTTCGCAAACGCCCGATGTCGCGCCATTCGACGCGGCAATCTCGATTCTTTTCGATTATGTCCGCAACATTTTCGACGAAACCGGCTGCAAACTTTCGCACGTTAATCTCGGCGGCGGCTTTCCCGTTAATTACCTGCGCGATGATTCAAACGCCTTCCAAATAAACGACGAGCAGCGCGAGCTATTCAAAGCCGATTTAGAGCCGTCTGATGTAATGCAGACGATTATGAATAAAATTTGGAAAGCGGCAAAAACGCATAACGTCGAGCATTTGTGGAAAGATTTAACCGTTCTGCTCGAACCCGGAAGAAGCGTCATCGCCGACGCGGGAGTTTGTCTGACAACCGTGAGAAATCATAAACACAGATTGCTGCCGCAACCGGAAATCCAAAGTCCAAAATCCAAAATCCAAAATGAGTCGTGGCTGCTGACCGACGCGGGTTTTAACATTTTGCTTTCGATGGAAACTTACAAATGGTATTACCATTTAATATCAGCCGGGCGAGCGGGTGAAATTCACGAAACACCTTACAAAGTCGCCGGACCTTTGTGCGACGGTGGCGATGTTTATTTCGACATCGAAGGCAGAGACCGTTTGCCAAACAATCGTCTGCTGCCCGAAAATGTTCAACCAAACGAGGTTTTAGCTTTACTCAATTGCGGCGCATATTCCATCGCGCAAATGTTTCAATACAACGGTCGCAGGCTTCCCGCCGTCGTTTTAATCCGGGAAAACGGCAAAGTCGAATTGATACGAAAACGCGATTCTTATGAGGATTTATTAGCCAACGACGTTTGGTAAAACGAATTACGAATACGAGTGAAGCAAAATCCAAAATCCAAAATTCTTTAGTGTCCTGAATACCAATCGTAACCTCGTTCCGCCCAGAAATCACGCGGTCTTTCATCAGTAAATTCGATGCGCCCGATACGATTTATCTGCTTGATGCCGTATTTCGTAGTTGTCGCTAATCGAAGCGGTGCGCCGTGTTCCAACGCTAAAGGCGCACCGTTCATTTCATAAACCAGCAAAGTTTGCGGGTGCATAATGCTCGGCATATCCCAGCCGACGTAATAACCTTCGTCGGGCGTAACCAGGCTCACATACGGCAATAAATCCTGCGGGCGATTTTGCACGTCCGGTTGCGAACCGTTGCGCGTCTTCTGCGGATATTTGAGGGCGAAATCGGAAAATCTCGCGCCAACCCAATTAACGACGATGCTCCAGCCTTCGATACATTTAAGCTCGGTCGTCATCTCCATGCGCGGCAGAGATTTTATATCGTCAAGCGTCAAAATTAAATCATCCCTTCTGCCAGCCAAACCGCCGACTTGCAAATTCCACGTTTCGGCATTAAAGCCTTCGCTCATTCCTTCGCCGCCGTTGACCCGCGCACCGGCAAGTTCGCGCGGAAATTCGGGCGCGAGATTTTTCGGACTGTAAAAAGTCTGTGAGAGATTTTCGTTAAACTCAAACGTGCGTGTGAAAATCGATTGCTGTTCAGGTTCGCGCAGCCAATTGTAACCGAGATAACCGAACACCGCCGTCGCTCCGCCAATCAAAAAACCGCGCCGCGACATATTTCTCATTCTGCGCTGCGCTTCGTCCTCCGACACCGGCAGACTCAAATCTTGTCTTTCATTCAAAATTTGAGCGGTGTTATTCTTGTCCGAATTCTTTTTGTCGGCATTTTCAGCATCTCTTTTTGCCAGCTCGATTTCACGAACTTTCTCAACTAAAACTTCGGATTCAACGCCGGAAGATTGTTTTTTCTGCTCGTTCGTTTGTTCGTTTTGCTCCGGTCGGTTCATACTTTTACTCCTTCCTTGACGGCTATTTCGGGAATTGAATCGTCCGTCTTGACGATTTGATAACCGGTAATCATCGAGCGAAAATTGTTCCAGCCCGCCAGCGCGACTTAAACGATGTGAACGATAAAAAACAAAACGAAAAGAATCATCAACCAGAAATGTTCCCAACGCGCCCATTCGTAACCGCCCAAAATCATCGTCAGCCAGGCAAGCTGCGTCGGTTTATAAATCGCAAATCCCGTCACAACCGCGCCTGCGCCGAGCAAAAGCACACCCGTATAAGCGATGCGCTGCGCGTCATTATATTTACCTTGCGGCGGAGGATTTTTGACGATGCGCAAATCGTGAAGCGTAACCAAAGCGGCGCGTTTGAATGAACCTGGCACCGGAACGATGCCGCGCCATTCGCCTGAAAATATCGTGTAGAGAACATAGACGATGCCGTTGACGGTGAAAAACCACATAAAGAAAAAATGCAGTTGGAGTCCGTCGGCAAGACGAAACGGAATGCCGAGCGCGTCGTAAAACCAGGCGGGGAAAAAGTGAAATAATTCGTAGCCGAATATCCTGATGCCGTAAGCTGCATTTGCCCAATAAATCAGCAAACCGCTCCAAATCATCAACATCAAAAGCGGAAAACTTAGCCAATGCAGCCAGCGCACCGCGAGCAGATGTTTCTTTTCGAGTTTTTTCATTGCACAGATACCTTAATCGAAATATTCATCAAAGCGGCAAAATTATTCCCGAATACTTTCGAGAAATATAATTTTTTAGCTACATTAACGCTTTTTGAATCATCGTTCGCAGAATACCCTTTTCTGCATCATTCAAGGTAAATTCCGCCTCGTCATAAACATTTGAAAGCTGCGCTAAAGCAACCGCGCGGCTGCTTTCATCGCGGATTTGAGAAATTATCTTTAGATTTTCAAGGGAAATCTCACGCGCTCTTTCGCCATCGCCGTATTCCCGGAAACGCGTGGCGAGTTCGTTATAAGCCGATGAACGCGAAGCAATCTGCGGCACGGTTTCGCCGAGCGCGGCGGCTTCGCTCAAAATCTCGACCGCTTTTTCTTTTTCATTCGATTTATTTTTTGCGTCCGACACACCGATTAGAGCGAACAATCTCTGCGCGTCGTCGCGGATGGCGTTGATTGACTGCCGCGCGATTTCATCTCTGCCTTGCAGCGTGCAAACTTGAGCGATGCTGGCGAGTGCCGTCATCTTCTCGGTTTCATCAATATTTTCCTGAGCGATTTCAATGGCGCGTTCCGCTTTTTCAAAACGCGCAAATTGGATGGCAATCGCTCCGAAAATCTTAAATCGGGCGCGGCTGTCGCGTGTTTCCGAGTCGCGCTGTGATTTCAAAATGGCGTAGGCTTCTTCGAGCGTTTCGAGTGCTTCGTCTTTTTCGCTGTTTTGCCAAAAAACTTGCGCAAAACCGTTTAGACACGAAGCGATTTGAGTTTTGTCCGCCACCAAATCGAGCGTTCTGTCCGCTAATTCAAGACTTCCCGCACGCAGAAAACCGAGCGCGGCGTTTGCCAGCAGAAAATCCCGATGAACATTGTCTAATTTCTCTGCAAAGACCTTGGCTCGGTCAAAAATTTCGATTGCCCGGTCGCGTCTGCCGGTTTCAATAAAATGATTTCCGATGTCGTTGAAAGCGCGTATTTTTTCTTCGGCAAATTCTATTTCTCCAGCCGCCGCAAACGCTTTGTCCAGTTGTTCGACCGCTTTTGCCGTCTCGCCTTTTTGCAGATTAAGCAGCGCAATGTTTTGCAAAGCATTGACCTTAGCGGCTGCAAAATCAATTTTTTCGATTGTCTTCAAGGCATTTGTTTCATCGCCGTTTGCCGCTTGGTGAGCGGCAATATCGGCGAAAGCGTCGTCGGCGTGGTCGAGTGTTTCAGCAATTTTCAAAGCCTTCTCGAATTCATTTTTAGCGGATTTCCGCAAAGCTATACGTTCACGCGCCGCGCCTTGTGAGCCGTAATCTTCGATTGATTCGACAAGTTGAAAAGCGTATTCGTCATCGTCAATCGCCGCGCATTTTTCCGCCGTCAGTATTAAAAGACGGTCGCGCACAAATGGGTCGTCAACCGCGTCCGCAAGTTGCGCGGCAGAGTCAACTTCGCCCTTTTCAAGATAACGCGGAACGATTTCTTTCATTGCTTCGCCATATCCGTCATTGCTTTTGATGTTTTCGGCGAGAAACGCCGCGCAAGCGAGCAGATTGTTTTCGGCTTTTTCGACTGATATTTGGTGTTCGCTCATTTTAAGAAGAAATACTTAACCATCCCGCATCGCGAAAACACAGGTAAACATAGATTTTTAGAACGATGAATGTTGAATGATGGACAATGAATCTTAAGAATTATTCTTAATTTATCATTTATAGTTCATAAACTAAAAATATCTGTGTTTATGCGTGATTGAATTTCTGTTTTTTAATCAAAGACTCTGCGAATCGAATCGGGCATCCAATCGGCGAGCGATTTGCTCACCGCGTCCGCGCCCGCTTCGCGCAACCGGTCGGGGGAAACGGTATTGGAAATTCCCAAGGTTTTTAGACCGGCGCGTTTTCCGGCGATGATTCCCTGCGGCGCGTCTTCAATCACCAGACAATCGCCGTGAACAATCGGATTGCTTCCGCGTCTGGTGCGTGCCGCGTCAATCAAATTAAAACCCGTGTGATAACATTCGGGATTCGGTTTGCAATTCAAAACATCTTCCGCGCTGACGATGATTGAAAAACAATCGCGCAATTCGGTTCTTTCCAAAACGTATTCGATTTCCTCGCGCCGCGCCATACTGACAATTCCGAGCGCAAAATCCTTTTCCATCTTTCGCACAAAATTTTCAACCGCGTCGAAAAGCGGAATTTCCTTGTCAACCAGTTCGCGCCATTTTTCCGATTTCGCCTGTAAAATCTCCTGCGTCTTTTCCGTCGTCAAATCCATTTCGGCGCGTTTATACTGCACGTTGATAAAGGTTTTATCGTCCATTCCCATCGCCGAATAATAATGGTCTTCGGAAAGCGCGATGCCTTCTTTTGCTAAAATTTCCTGATACGCCTTCATATGCAGCGGCTCGTCGTCAATAATTACGCCGTTAAAATCCATCAAAATCGCTTTTATCATTTTCTACGTCAATCCTTTTCCGAAGTTATCCGTTTCCGGTAATTCGATTCCATGGTAAATTTCCGTCATCGGCATCTTAAAATCAATCGAAGCAAACTCTATTTCCTCGTCCGCTTCAAATTCAATCCACGACCAAAGTTAATCAAAGTCGCGTTTGCGATAAATTTCGGCAAACATTTTGTCCTGCTCAATCATTATGTATTCCTGCAAACTTTCGATTTCCTTGTAAGCGAACATTTTCTCGCGTCTGTCTGTTAAAGCCGTGCTTGGTGAAAGAATTTCTATAATAAGTGTCGGTTTTCTTGTATAATAGTCGCTTTCATTATCTTCTCCGCAAACAACTATCAAATCAGGATAATAATAACGGTTGAGCCTTTGAATAAAAACTTTTATGTCAGCAAAAAATGAACGACAATTTTTGCCCCGCAAATGTATTCTTAACTTATCGTTGATATTGGCAATAATTTCATTGTGGCGTTTACTCGTGCCAGCCATCGCATAAACTTCGCCGTCAATATATTCGTGCTTTATTTGGCTGACTTTTTCGCCTTCCAGATAATCCACAGCAGATATTTTAGGTTTTAATTTAGGAATTCCCATTTTCAGTTTTGGTAGTATTCTTTAACAATTTATTGTCATCCAGCTTTTTACAAATAAAACCGATGATATATTCCTTGATTGTTAAAAGTTTCAAATCCTGATTTTCTTCAAGGTCAAAAATTGATTGCTCAACGACTTGCCAAACTTTCGTATTTTGGAATTTTTTGTATGGATGATTTTCCATAATTTTTAATTATTTATCATCCAAAGCCTCAACGCCTGGAAGTGCGTCGCCTGCGAGAAATTCCAGAGTCGCGCCGCCGCCGGTCGAGATGTGCGAGATTTTATCGGCAAGTCCGGCTTGGTTGATTGCCGCCACCGAATCGCCGCCGCCGACAATTGAAGTCGCGCCTTTTTCGGTTGCTTCCGCAACGGCTTGGGCAATCGCAATCGTGCCTTCGTCAAAGGGTTTTTCTTCAAACATTCCCATCGGACCGTTCCAGACAATTGTTCTTGCACCTTCTATTGCCTGTTTGAAAATCTCTGCTGTTTCCGCGCCGATGTCCAAACCGACCAGACCTTTGTTGGTAAAATCAATTGGAATTGTTTTACGCGAATTCAAAGGGTCGTAACTGTCAACGACTTGATGGTCGGTCGGCAAAATTAGTTCAATGCCTTTTTCCTTCGCCAATTGTTCAATCTCTAAAGCCTTCGGCATCATCGCATCTTCTACTAGAGATTTGCCGATTGTATAGCCGTTCGCTTTGAAAAATGTGTAAGCCATCGCGCCCCCGATTAGCAATTTATCAACTTTCCTCTCGATTAAAGATTCGATAACGGGAATTTTGTCGGAAACTTTTGCGCCGCCCAAAATTGCGACAAACGGGCGTTCGGGATTATTTAAGACTTTGTCCAAAAATTCCAGTTCTTTTTCCATCAAAAGTCCGGCAACCGCGTCGCCGACAAATTTTGTAATTCCCGCCGTCGAAGCGTGTGCGCGGTGCGCCGCGCCGAAAGCGTCGTTGACGTAGACATCGCCCAGTTCGCTTAACTGCTCGGCGAATTTATCGTCGTTTGCTTCTTCTTCGGCGTGCAGGCGCAGATTTTCGAGCAACAAGACTTCGCCTTCCTTTAGTTGATTGAGGCACTCTTTAACTTGTTCGCCGACGCAATCACTCACAAAGAAAACTTTGTCGTTTTTTACTTCGACTTTCCCCAAAGCCATGCCATCGGCAGGCATTTCGACCGGCTCGTCGCCGCGCGTCGAAACGTCTTGCAACTCAGGCATTGCGCGAAGATACTCATAAATCGGTTTGAGCGAATACTTCGCCGCGTCATACGGCATTCCTTGTTCTTCCGCCTTCTTTTTGTCTTTCAAAGGTCGTCCGAGATGCGACGCGAGAACAACTTTCGCGCCTTGCTCCATCGCGTATTCTATTGTCGGCATTGCACCTCTGATGCGCGTGTCATCTTCGATTTTGCCGCTTTTTATCGGCACGTTAAAATCCACGCGGATGAAAACTCGTTTGCCTTTGATGTCTGTATCTCTGATTGTTTTTTTATCCATAATCGCTTGCAGAAATCCAAAGTTTTTTCCTTTTCCGGTAATTTTATCAATAAATAATTCAACGCTTCTCAAACAAAAAATATAATTCGCACCTGCCTTAAACCACAAAACCCGGACGAGTTTGTTGTTCTTTAACTTCCCAGACGACCGCAATTCTGCCAACCGCTACATACGCAACTTTGTCTTCCTCGTCGCGCAGAAAAAGCACTCCGTCTTTAACATCAATCACGTCGCCTCTCACCGTTGCGCTCGTTCCGTATGCTACATCAATTTTTTTGCCCATTAACTGCTTCAAAAATTCTTCCATTTTTTATTTCCTTTTTTGTAATTTTCCACTTTCAAAAAACTTCCGATTTTTATTTTACAGATTTTACTTTGAAACACTGCGAGAGAGCAAAAATCAGTTCGAGAAAAAATATGATTTTCTCTGACTTTTCAGTATTTGAGTTGACTGTTAAACAAAATAAAAGAAGAACGAGCGATACTCATCGCTCGTTCTTCTTTTATTTAAAGAATAGCAATTATAAACGATTTGCGTGTAAAGCCGTCCTTCCCGCAACCGCCCAACGGCTTTCCCTCATTATTCGATTCGCCGAACCGTCTGCCGTTGTTCCTTGTTTTTTGCCGTAAGCCAAAGCGGAAGCAATTATCGCCAAATCCTTCTCAGCCTCTGACGCTGCTTGTTTTTCACGTCTTTTCTGCCAATGCGCGATAAAACCCGTGTCAAGATTTCCAGCGATAAATTCTTTATCTTCGACAATCTCGCGGAAAAACGGTAAAGTCGTCTTTATTCCGCCGACTTCGTATTCGCGCAAAGCGCGGCGCAATCGGTCAATCGCTTCCTCGCGCGTTCTGCCCGTTGCGGCGAGTTTTGAAATCATCGGGTCGTAATAAATCGAAACTTCCGCGCCTTCATAAATTCCGCCATCATCTCGCACGCCGACTCCTTGCGGAATTCTTAGTTTCGTTATTTTTCCGGGTGACGGCAGAAAATTATTTTCCGGGTCTTCGGCATAAATGCGGCATTCAATCGCATGTTTGCCCCATGAAATGTTTTCTTGAGTGAAGGAAAGTTTTTCTCCGCTTGCGACCCGAATCTGCTCGCGCACTAAATCAATTCCGGTAACGAGTTCGGTTACCGGATGTTCGACTTGCAGGCGCGTGTTCATCTCCAAAAAGTAAAAGGATTTATCTAAATCCGAGACGAGGAACTCAACCGTTCCCGCGCCGACATAATCAACCGCCTTAGCAACCAAAATCGCGCATTCACCCATTTTCCGGCGCAATTCCGCATCATTTATCGGCGACGGACATTCTTCGATTACTTTTTGATGACGACGCTGAATCGAACATTCGCGCTCGCCCAAATGTACAAAATTTCCGTGTTTGTCGGAAAAAATCTGAATCTCAATATGTCGCGGGCGAACAATTGCCTTTTCCAGATAAACCGCCTCGTCGCCGAAACTTGCGAGAGCTTCCGATTGCGCCGCGTCAAACGCATTTTTCAAATCCGCCTCGTTTTCCACGAGGCGCATTCCTTTGCCGCCACCGCCCGCCGAAGCCTTGAGCATCACGGGAAAACCGAATTTTTCGGCGGTTTCCAGCGCGTCTTCGGCAGATGTCAAATGTTCGGTCGTGCCGGGAACGACCGGAACTTTCGCTTCGATAGCAATTTTTCTTGCTGAAATTTTTCCGCCCATCGCTTCCATCGCTTCGGGCGAAGGTCCGATGAAGGTTATGCCCGAACCGGTTACTTGTCTGACGAATTCGGCATTTTCCGACAAAAATCCGTAGCCCGGATGAATAGCTTTCGCGCCGGATTTTCTGGCGACTTCAAGAATTTTTTCACCGCGCAGGTAACTTTCATTTGACGGCGGCGCGCCGATAAAATAGGCTTCGTCCGCCATCCTGACGTGCAGCGCGTCTTTATCGGCTTCCGAGTAAACGGCGACGGTTTTTATCCGCATATCACGACACGCGCGAATCACGCGACACGCAATTTCACCACGATTAGCAATCAGGATTTTTTTAAACATAAAATTTATGGATAGTTGGAAATGATAGGCAATAAGAAAACAATTTTTCACTTACTGTTTCCCACTATCCATTTACTACTAAACCAAAATACAATTTGCGTGATTTTTCGGGTCAAACCGAACGCCGATTTTTGCGCCCGGCGCGTATTCCAAAGGATTTTCGAGTTGTTCGGCAGTTAAAATTTCTGAGGACTCAAAATCTACGCCTTGAACGCTGTAAATGTAAAAAACAATTTCTTTGCCCGATTCGGACGTTTCGCTGTCAACGACTGTGCCTTCGGTAATTCTTCCGTGAACGAGTAAAAATTCACGGCGTAATTTTTCCGAATCAACCGGTTTTTTTTGTTTGAAAATATCGAATAATCCCATTTTTAATCCATCACGAGCGGAGGTTTGTTGTATCGCGCGCGCAAATTATTAACCGTCGCCAAAATGTTCGGGCGTTTGATAATTTTTGCCTCAAGCGGGCGTTTGCCCGGAATATCCATCATTATCAATCCCAAAAGAATCGTCGGAACGCCGGGTCCGGGCGTGAAAGTCATAATTATACCCGCAATTATCAAAAAAAAACCGATTATATTTTTGGCGATAAACGTCGCCCATCGAAGAGAGAAATGTTTGTCATGATTGATGTCTTTGACATATGTGGAACTGAAATAATCTGCCGGAATTTTTATCATTCCGATGACGATTAACCCGTAACTGGCGATTATCGTCACGACCGAAAAGAGCAATCCCCAAGCAATTCCACTCCACGTCAGCGATTCCCAAAACCGGACGAGCCATTCCCAAATTCCTGAAAAGAAATCCATAAATCACTTTGCGAAGAACGGATTAAGACGAATGATTATTTGCCTTGCAACGCTTCAATCTTTCGCAGTTCCTTCCATATGTAAAACATCCGGTGGATGAACGTCCACAGCGAGCCGATTGCCAAAACCCAAAGCACTTGCGGCATTCGACCCGCAAAAAACGAATCTGAATTCGGAAACGTGGAAAGCGCACCGATTATCAGCAAAACCATTCTTTCCGGTCGCTGGAGAAATCCGACATTTGCCTTGACACCGAAACCTTCCGAACGAGCCGTCGTGTAGCTGACCATTACCGAGAAAATCATTCCGATGCCAGCCAAAGTTACGTTCAGCAGCGAATGGTCGGGCGTGTTGCTCGCGTAAAAAATCATTATGCCCAAGAATGCAACCATATCGGAAATCCGGTCGAGCGACGAGTCGAGAAACCCGCCGAACCGCGTAACTCTACCCGAAAGACGCGCGACGTTGCCATCGAGCATATCGAAAAGATTGGCGACGATTAAAACGATTCCCGCCCAAAAGAATTCGCCGAATCCGAACAACACGCCGCATCCGACATTTATGGTAACACCGATAACCGTCAAAACGTTTGGATTTACGCCGCCAAACGCCAGACGGCGCACCATTGTGTTAATGATGCGCATTGCTCCGCGTCCGATGCTTGCTCCAAACATATAAGTCTTTATTTAACCAACGGTTACTGAAGTTTATGGAGTATTATAGAGGGAACAATAAAAGAAGTATATCCACTCTGTAACAACCGAAAATAACACATAACGGCTACATTTTCAGATACATACTTAAAAAATGCAAAAGTCCTTTGATAGACTGCGTTTGCGATAAAACAATTATTCAGTTTTCAAAGAACTGAAAGAGACGGTTTGAGAATAGAAGCTCAAGCCGTTTTTCTTTTCTCAAAATTATTCTCTAGCGGATTCATTTTTTATAACAGCTTGAAACAGTATTATCTTACCTTCCACAGCAAAAGCAATACCGCTCCGAACTACCGATGTGTCAGCTTTAATTGCGGTTACTAGATTTCCATAAAGTTCCCAACCAGCAGTTAATTTTTGATTTATTTTGAGTTCCAAATCTTTGGCTGTATCTGCTTCCAAAAGTTCATAGATCATATTGATATTCTTCGCGTCCTTTAGCTGTTGGTATTTTTCTTTATTGGTCGCCCGGCTTTACCATATATTATGACATTTTTCAGTTCGCTTTCTTCAATAACATAACGTCTACCAATTATCATTTAAGATTAAATAGCAGAGAATAGGTTTCTGATAAATGTTAAATAATAAATGTTACTGTTCGTGGATTGTCGTCAGTTGTTTAACCTCGAAATTGCGCCAGCCGTTCGGTGTTTTCACTTTTACTTCATCGCCTTCTTCTTTGCCCATCAAAGATTGACCGATTGGCGAGACGGTAGAAATCAAGCCATTTTCCGGCGCGCTTTCTTCCGAAGTAACCAGCTTATAGGTTATTTCTTCTTCACGGTCGAGGTCGAACAAAATAATCGTTGAACCATAAGCAATACGGTCGGTCGGAATCTTTGTTAAATCAATGGATTCGACTTCACTAAGTCGCTGGCTTAATTGAACCACTCGCGCCATCACCATTTTCTGACGCTCCATCGCAGCCTTATATTCGGCATTTTCCTTCAAATCGCCAAATTCACGCGCCTTTTGAATTTCTTTTGGTAATGCGAAACGCAATTCGTTTTCAAGTTCTGACAATTCTGCTTGTATTTTTTTTCTGATTGCTTCCATAAGTTATAGTCTAAAGTCCAATGTCCAAAGTCTAAAGTCTTTTGTCCAAAAATCAAGTTGACTTTAGACATTGGACTTCAGACTTTGGACACTATTTTACAATTTAGTTTTCTTCGGCACGGCAAATGAGATTCCAATGTCGCGTGCCGTGCGTACGAGTTGTCCGTCTCCGTCAACAGTTTTGATATTTTCAATCGCTTCGGAAAGCGGAACCGTTACGATATTGTTGGCTTGCAGCGCAACCATTTTTCCCAATTCTCCGCCTGAAAGTGCGCGAACCGCGCATGCGCCGAAACTTGTTGCCAGCATTCTGTCAAAAGCGTTCGGGCTGCCGCCGCGCTGGAGATGTCCAAGCACCACGCAGCGGGCTTCTTTTCCCGTCATTACCTGAATCTTTTGCCTGATATAATCGCCGATTCCGCCGAGACGCGGTGCAGTTTGCGTGTTGCCGAAATCTTGATAAATTTCAGATTTTCCAATTTCTCTCGCGCCCTCCGCTACCACGATATTTGTAAAACGCGAGCCGCTTTTTTCGCGGGCGTAAACTTTCTGCGCCATCGTTTCAAATGAAAACGGCATTTCCGGTATCAGGATAATGTCCGCGCTTCCGGCAAGTCCAGAGTGCAGAGCAATCCAGCCGGTATGCCTGCCCATTACCTCCAAAATCATTACGCGGTCGTGCGAAGCAGCAGTCGTGTGCAAACGGTCTAGGGCTTCGGTCGCTATATCAATCGCCGTCATAAATCCGAAAGTCAATTCGGTTGCAGCAAGGTCGTTGTCAATCGTTTTCGGAACGCCGATAATCGGAAAAACGCGCTTGGAAAATTCCTGAGCGATTGCCAGAGTTCCGTCGCCACCGATGACGACGAGTGCTTCAATTTCAAGTTTTTTTAGATTTTCGATTGCTTCGAGTATCGTGTTTTCCGGGTAAATCACTTTCCCGTCAACGAATTTGCAAAAATCACCGCTGTTTCTCGTTCCGAGAATCGTACCGCCGCGCGGCAATAAGCCGCTGACACCGCGCTTGGTAAGTTTCATCGTGCGCGTTTCGCCCAAAAGACCTTCAAAACTGTCTTCGATGCCGACGACTTTCATTCCGAATTCGCCGACCGCGGTTCTGACAATCGCCCGAATTACCGCATTCAAGCCCGGTGCATCGCCGCCGCCCGTTATTACCCCGATTTGCTTATACATAAAAAAACGAGTTCACAAAGTAAAAACCGTATTTTACCTTATGAACTCAGAAAATTCTAAAAACAAAAACTTAAATCTTTCGGAATTAAATTAATGCTTTCGCTTCGACCGCTGAACAATCACGATTTGGCTAACCTTTCAGCCCGCCGGTTGACTTCTTCCCAATTCACATTTTGCATAAAAGCATCGACATATTTTGCCGCCGCCGCGCCGTAATCCATATGATACGAATGTTCATACATATCTAAAATCAAAATCGGGCGCGAGAACGGAGCATTATGCGCGTGGTCAGCCTGCCAGTAATTATGAAGTTGTCCGGTATGTTCGTTAAAAGCCAGAACCGTCCAACCTGAACCGCCCGCGAGAGAGTTTGCCGTGCGCTTGAATTCATTTTCCCATTGCTCAAAACTTCCAAACCATTTTTGGATTAGCTTTAACGCCGTGCCGTCCGCTTTGCCGTTGCCGCCCAGGTTTGCAAAGTATTGTTCGTGCAAAACTATCGAGCCGGTGCGAATTAATTCTTCACGCTTCAAATCGCCATACATATACGCGGGCAAATCCTTTTCTTTTAACATTGCCGCGAGCCGCTGTTCGACGGCGTTTAAAGCCTTGACCGAACCGATATAATTATTTTCCCAGTGCGATTTTATGACCTTTTCGGAAATGCCTTTGAGTTTCGCCGCGTCAAACGGCAAAGGTTTCGGCTGATGTAATCCGCGAAAAGCCATCGCCGAATTTTCGGTTTGCGCTTCGCCCGTTTCATTAAAAGCCAAAACACTCGCGCCTGTCGCCAAAATTCCGCCAATCGCTTTTCTCCTTGTAATTTTACTCATAATTTTTTCACCTCTTTTATGCAATCTTACATTTTCCGCAAGCTATTCTCAAAATTTTCTTGACAATCAAATTATGAATAACCGATAACTAGAGGCTGTTTAAGAAGCTTATTTTCAGTGACTTATTTTTAAGTTATTGATATTCTTGAGGCATTCCGCTCAAGGAGAAGAGATTATGTCTGTTGCTCGACGATCTTATTCAACGGATTTGACCGATGCCGAATGGCAA
>DATLXD010000383.1:0-2805 GCA_035575965.1 Pyrinomonadaceae bacterium
CCGTATCACGAATTTTTGGGTTACGGCGCGGGAACTGATTTTGAAACGAAGATTGTTGTCAAAGTAAATGCGCCGACGCTTTTGAGAAACGAGCTTCGCAAAAAATCTCTGCGCGGTGAATTGATGAGTTTTTCATTTACGACCGACCCGTATTTGCCGCTCGAAGCGAATTACGAATTAACGCGGAAATGTTTGGAAGCGTGTCGGGATTTTGGAAATCCAGCAACAGTCGTTACGAAATCGCCGCTGGTAACGAGAGATTCGGATGTTTTTTGCGAAATAAACAAACGCGCGGGCGCGATGGTTTATTTTTCAATTCCCTTTTTGACGCTCGAAAAATCAAAACTTTTTGAGCCTTACGCGCCGCAGCCGGAAGTTCGTTTTGCGGCAATGAAAAAATTAGCCGATGCGGGAATTTCGGTTGGGATTGCGATTGCGCCGATTATTCCGGGTTATAACGAATCGGATATTCCCGCGCTTTTGCAAAAAGCACGGAGTTGCGGCGCGCGTGAAGCGTTTATGACGATGCTCAGACTTCCAACCGAATCACTGCAAAATTATTTCGTTTCGCGGCTCAAAGAAAGTGCGCCGACCAAAGCCGATAAAATCCTGAATCACATCAGGCGCGAGCGCGGCGGACGATTAAACAGCAGCACTTTCGGCGAAAGAATGTCGGGCAAAACCGAGCAATGGAAACTAACCGTAAAAATGTTTGATTTACATTACAAGCGTTTGGGTTTCGGGCAAAATAGACGCGAAAAAACAAAGGAAATTTCTCAAACTCCCGTACAGCAAAGTTTTTTTGAATAATTTTTGTCCACAGATGCACACAGGTAAACACAGATGTTGTAAGTGGCAAATAGAATGCACTGCTTTTGAATTGGTTTTGATTTACTACTAACCACTTACCGTTCACCACTAAATTCGTGTTAATCTGTGGTTAATTTCTCTTATAAATTTATGCAAAACAGAATCGAAGTCTTTACACAAATGCTCGAAACCGACCCGACAAATACAATGGTTTTGTTCGGTCTGGCGAATGAATATCAAAAAGCCGAAGATTGGCAAAAGACAATCGAAACGCTCGCGGATTATCTGCAAAAAGCGGACGATGAAGGCGCAGCGTATGGAATGTTGGCAAAGGCTTACGAAAAAATCGGCGATAAAGCAAACGCGAAAAACGCTTACGCTCAGGGAATAATCGCGGCGGAAAAACACGGACATCCTTCGATGTCGGGAGAATACCAGGAAATACTCGATTTGGATTATGCCGATTGAACGAAAGTATTTTTCTCTCAAATTGCCCGCTTCTCCATTCTTTGGTATTTTATAACTTTGTCCTTTTATCAAAAATCGTTATTAAGTAGGAATTATCAAAATGGCAACAGCAACAAAGGCTAAAACTGCGAAGAATACCAACGCAAAAAATAATAAAGAGAAAATAATCGAGGATGCGAACCGCACGCTCGGCGACGGTTATAATGAAACTGAAACCGTAATTAAAACGGCGAAATCAATCAAACTGCAAAAAACGGCAAAAGCGAAACAGCCAACGAAATCTTCAATCGGCAAATCCGCATTTAAGGCTGAAAAGTATCAAGGTTTAGACACGAAAACTTTAGTCGGAATTTACCGCACGATGTATACGTCGCGGCGCGTTGACGATAAGGAAATTCAATTAAAAGGTCAGAATAAAATCTTTTTTCAAATCTCCGGCGCAGGACACGAAGCGATTTTGACGGCGGCTGGCTTGGCAATGAAGGCGAGTTACGATTGGTTTTATCCGTATTACCGCGACCGCGCTTTGATGCTGCAATTAGGAATGTCGCCGCTTGAGATGCTACTCTCGGCGGTCGGCGCGGAAACCGACCCGAATTCGCACGGGCGGCAGATGCCTTCTCATTGGGGAAGCGTGAAATTGAATGTGCCGTCGCAGTCTTCGCCGACTGGAACACAGCTTCTGCAAGCCGTCGGTTTAGCGGAAGCCAGCTATCGCGCTTCGCTGGTCGAAGAAATGCAGGATAAAATTATGGGTTTCAAAGGCGATGAAGTTGTTTATGTTTCAATCGGCGACGGGACTTCTTCGGAAGGCGAATTTTGGGAAGCGTTGAATACGGCTTGCAATTTGAAACTGCCGGTTATCTTTTTGATTGAAGACAACGGTTACGCCATCAGCGTTCCGGTTTCGGTGCAGACGGCGGGCGGCGACGTGTCGAAATTAGTCGAAGGTTTTCCGAATCTTTATATTCAAAGATGCGACGGCACGAATCCGCTCGAATCCTACGAAACTTTCAAAAATGCGGTCGAACACTGCCGCGCGAGAAAAGGTGCGGCGTTTATTCACGCGAAAGTTACGCGCCCGTATTCGCACAGTTTGTCGGACGACGAAAAACTTTATCGTCCCGACGAAGAACGACAAAAAGATGCGGAAATCGACCCGTTGAAAACCTATGCCGAGTTTTTGATGACCGAAGGCATCGCGTCGTCGGAAGAGTTGGAAAAATTACGCAGGGAAATTGATGCAGCAATTACTGAAGCTGCCGACATTGCTTTAGCAACTCCGCAGCCCGCGCCCGAAACGGCTTTGAGAAATGTTTATTCGCCCGACATCGACCCAACTTCAAAAGATTTCGACACCGAAGATGGCGCGGAGCTTTCCGGCAACGCGGGAACGATGGTTGACCTTATCAATCGTTGTATGCACGAAGAAATGGAGCGCGATATTCGCATTGTCGTTTTCGGCGAAGACGTGGCGGACGTTTCCAAAGAAGAATATCTCGAACAGGTCAAAGGCAAAGGCGGCGT
>DATLXD010000384.1:0-9999 GCA_035575965.1 Pyrinomonadaceae bacterium
AAAGTTTACGCGACGGTTCGCGCCCGGAATGCGGAAGAATCGCATAATCGTTTTTGGGCGAGCGTTGTTACCAGCCCGACGTTTGATCCGCTACGCGAGAAATACGGCGACAAGTTTGAAGATTTTATCCGCGAAAAACTCGTTCCTGTCAACGGCGATGTCGGCAATGATTTGCTCGGCTTAGAAGCGAAGGAAGCCAAAAAGATAATGAAAGACTGCGACATCATTATCAATTCGGCGGGCAATGTAACGTTTAATCCGCCGCTTGAAAGCGCACTGCGGACGAATGTTGTCGGCACGAATAATGTTTTGAAATTGGCGCGAATGATGAAACGTCCTGCGGTCGTTCACGTTTCGACTTGTTTTGTCGCCGGGAAAAAGAACGGCACAATTTGGGAGAATGAGCCGGTTGCCGGGTATTTTCCCAGAAAAGAGGAACTTGTCGGCACGACTTTCGATGTTAACAAGGAAATCGAAGATTGCGCGAGATTAAGCGAGCAAGCTAGACAGGAAGCGAACGATGCGGTTCAGATTGCGAAATTCCGCGAGCAGGCGCGTGAGAGGTTTGTCGAAGAAGGACGCGACCCGGACGACGAAGACGCGCTGAATTCGGCGATTTTCCGCGAGCGCAAAATGTGGATTCGTGAACGCACGACCGAACTCGGTTCGGAACGCGCCGAATATTGGGGCTGGACAAATATTTATACTTACTCGAAATCGCTTGCCGAGCAAATTATCGCGCAGCAGGAAGACATCGTTAAAGTTTTGCTGCGTCCGTCGGTGGTCGAATCAGCGCATCAATATCCGTTTCCCGGTTGGAACGAAGGTTTTACGACGACCGCGCCTTTGATTTTGATTGCGCTGCGCGGTCAGCCGGTTTTCCCCGTAAATGAAAATTTGATTCTCGACATTATTCCGGTTGATTTAGTGGCGGGTGCAATGCTTGCCGCCGCGATGAACGCGCTGGTTGACGACAAACCGCCGCTCGTCTTTCAAGCCTGTTCGAGCGACACGAATCCGAATGATGTGAAGCGAATGGTCGGACTCGTCAGCCTGTATAAACGCAAGTATTTTGACGAAAGAGAGACGGGAAATAAGCTGATGAACCGCGTCAATTCGTTAATCGAAGCCACGCCGGTCACACAGAAAACTTATGAAATGACGAGCGTGCCGATGTTCAATAAACTGGCGAAAACGGCTAACGGCTGGCTCGATAAAGCAAGTCCGCGCTGGGGCGGCGGGCGACTCGGAAATATCTTTTCAGACGTGCAGAAATCGGTTGAAAAATTTGAACGCGCGACGCAGGAAACAATTGACGCTTTTGCGATGTTCAAGCCTTTTATCGTCGACAACGAATATCTGTTTCGCGCCGACAATACGCGGGCTTTGCATTCGCTCGTAAAGAAAAGCGAGCAGGATTTACTGCCGTGGTATCCAGAAAATCTTGATTGGTATGATTATTGGCTCAACGTGCATTTTCCGGGACTTCGCAAATGGGTTTTGCCGCAGCTCGAAGAAGATTTAAAGATTCAGGAACGCCGCGCTTACACTTACAAAGATTTGCTCGATTTGTTCGACACTTCCGTCAAGCGTTTTCCGACGCGCGTGGCGATGAGGATTGAGCGCGACGGCAAAAAAGAGCAATATACTTTTGCCGAAGTCAAAGAATTAACGCTTCGTGCCGCCGGATTTCTTGCGGAAAAAGGCATCAAACAAAACGACCGCGTGATTTTGTTTTCGAGCAATATGCCCGAATGGGGAATGACTTATTTCGGCATTTTGAAAACGGGCGCGACGGCGATTCCGATTGACCCCGCAAGTTCGGTTGACGAGATTGTAAATTTTGCCAGAGCGGGCGAAGCATCGGCAATCATTTTATCTCCGAAATTAGCCGACGAAAATCCCGAATTAACCGAGAAATTAAAAGCTGCGAAACTTAAATTAAATGTCTGGACGTTTGACGAAGTTTTCGAGATGCACGACGAACTCGAAGAAGCCAAACGCATCGCGCTGCTTCCGAATAAAATTTTGTCGCATTCGGTTGCGTCTTTGATTTTTACAAGCGGCACAACCGGAACGCCAAAGGCGGTAATGCTCTCGCACAAAAATTTCGTCAATATGATTTCAATGTTGTCGAGCATTTTGGAAATGGACATCACCGACGGTGTTTTGTCCGTGCTGCCGATGCACCATACGTTTGAATTTTCCGCCGGTTTTCTCACGCCTTTTTCAAACGGAACGCAGATTACATATTTAGACGAACTTTCCAGCGAAGAACTGACGCGGGCAATTGAAAACAATCACGTTACCGGAATGGTCGGCGTTCCCGCGTTGTGGGAAATGCTGCACCGGAGAATCAAAAGCAGATTGCGCGAGCGCGGCGATTGGTTTGCCGATTTAGCCGATAATGTTATCGAATTTAACGCCTGGGTGCGCGATAATACGCCGTTTAACTTGGGTCCAATCGTCTTTTTCCCGATTCATAAAGGGATGGGCGGACAAATGCGTTATTTGATTTCGGGCGGCTCGGCATTGAGCGAAAAGGTTCAGAAAGATTTGCACGGATTAGGTTTCACAATTCTCGAAGGCTACGGTTTGACCGAATCTTCGCCGGTTTTGACGGTTGCGCGTCCGGGCAATAAACTGCTGCGCGGAAGCGTCGGCAAGCCGCTTCCCGGTGTTGAAGTCAAAATCGAATCGCCCGACGAAAAAGGTGTTGGCGAAGTTTTTGCCCGCGGGCAAAACGTAATGCTCGGTTACTTTAATAACGAAGAAGCAACCGAATCCGTTTTGCAAGACCGCTGGCTGAAAACAGGCGATTTGGGCAAACTCGACGAAGACGGAAATTTGTTTATCGTCGGACGCTCGAAAGACGTGATTATTGATTCAAACGGCAAAAACATTTACCCGGACGAAATCGAAGATTTATACGGAATCTCGCCGTTGATAAAAGAATTGAGCGTCGTCGGGTTGCCCGACGCTGACGGCGGCGAAAAAATCGCGTCGCTCGTCGTGCCTGATTATGAACACGACATCGCGCTCGCCCGCGGCGAAGCGAATAAAAAGATTGAAGAGCATTTCCGCGAAATTTCCGCATCTTTACCGTTTTTCAAACGAGTAAAAGTTTTGCACATCACGCCGTTTGAACTTCCGCGCACGGCGACGCGCAAAGTCAAACGACCGGAAGTTATTGCGATTTTGCAAAACTTGGAAGAAAAATCAAAAAATAAAACAAAAGCGGTTGTCGAAACCAAAAGCGACGACACGGCTTTGTGGATTCGCCGAATCGTGGCGACGGTTTCAAACCGCGCTTTGTCTGAAATTGTGATGGACGACAAACTCGCCGATTTGGGTTTTGATTCTCTGATGTTTGTCGAACTGCAGGCGGCAGTTGAAGCTGCCGGCGGGAAAATAGTTTCGCCCGACACTCTGAACGAAGTGCAAACCGTCCGCGAGCTTTTGACCGCTGTTCAAAGAATCGATAAGCGCAAGAAAATCGAAGAGCCGCGCACCGAAGAGAAAAAGGAAGAAGACGAGATTTTCGTGCCTTCAATTTTGCGAACCGTCGGTAATCAGGTTGTAGATTTTGCACAGGAAAAACTTTACGACAATGTTTTGAACACGAAAATCGAAGGCGAAGCGAACGTGCCGCAACACACGAATTTTATCGTCGCATCAAATCACGCTTCGCATCTCGATATGGGCTTGGTTAAAAAAGCACTCGGCAAAGATGTCGCGGAACAAACCGTCGCGGTCGCGGCGGCTGATTACTGGTTCGACACAAAATACAAACGCGCTTATATGAACAACTTCACGACGCTGATTCCGATTGAGCGCACGGGAAGTTTGCGTCAATCTCTGCGCCACGTAACGCAGATTTTGAACGAAGGCTACAACACTTTGATTTTCCCCGAAGGCGGACGGCAGACAACAGGCGAAATGGCGGAATTTAAACCGATAATCGGTTATCTCGCGCTCAATAATAAAACCGGAATTTTGCCCGTCTATATCTGGGGAACTTTTGAAGCGTTTCCGAAAGGCGCGACGATTCCTAAAAAAGACAGCATCGGCGCAAAAGTCGGCGCAAAAGTCGGGCGATTTTTGGAATACGACGAACTTCTCGAAATGACCAAAGGCGTTCCGAACACCGAAGCCTATCGCTTGGTTGCCGCCCGCGTCCAACACGAAATCGAAAATATGCGCGATAGTAAACAAGATAAATTTGACATTGCTGCTGTTCGCAAACGATGGCGTGCGGAAAGGAGAAAGACACGCAAGCAAGAGCCTGTGATTGATGAATAGTTTCGATGCTATACTAATTAGAAAAGATTTGAGAGGTAGTTTCAAATGCTGCAAACTTACAAAGCGACGCTCAAGGGCAATCTTTTGGAATGGAGCGGGGAAGTGCCAGACGAAGCAAAAAGCTGCGAAAACGTCAGCGTCATCGTAACTATTTTAGAAGAGGAAACAGTTGCAAAAAACTTGCGCCCGTTCGGTTTGGGTAAAGGCGAATTTGTCGTTCCCGAAGATTTTGACGCGCCGCTGCCGGACGAGATTTTGGCGAGTTTTGAAAGCGAATGAAGCTACTTTTAGACACGCATATTTTTCTCTGGTATATCGCCGCCGATTTGCGTTTGCCGATGCTTTTCCGCGATGCGATTCGTGAGCCGAATAATGAAGTGTTTTTAAGCGTCGCGTCGCTTTGGGAAACGATTATCAAATACAAACTCGGTAAACTTCCGCTTCCGCAATCGCCGGATATTTACATTCCGATGCAGCGTCGGCAACATCAAATCAAAAGTTTTTCTCTGCACGAAAACGCCGTCAAAGAACTTGTCAATCTGCCCGCTCTGCACCGCGACCCGTTCGACCGTATTTTGATTTGTCAGGCTTTGGCAAATGGTTTGACGATTGTAACTGTTGACCCTCAAATTAAAAATTACAATATTGCATATTTGAAATAATGGCAGCGAAAAAAACAAAAGCATTAGCAAAAATCGAAAAGAAAATTTTAATCACCGGCGGCACGGGTTTTCTCGGAACGCATATTGTCCGCCAATTTTTAGACGCGGGCGAGAAAAACTTGCGCGTGATGGCTTCGTCTGTTCCAAATTGGATGAAAGATGCGGGCGTTGAAGCGTTTGAAGGTTCGGTAACAAAAAAGGAAGAGGTGGCAAACGCGGTCAAAAATGTGTCAGCGATTTTTCATCTTGCGGGAAAGGTATCGCGTGATAACGAAGATGCGGCGCAGATGAATAAAATTCACGTCGAAGGCACTCGGTTGCTGTGTGAAGCGGCAAAAGAAGCGGGCGTGAAAACTTTTCTGCTGGCTTCTTCAAGCGGCACAATCGCCGTCGGCGAAACTGATGAAGTTTTAGACGAAACTTACCCGACACCGCTTGCAATTATTTCGCGCTGGGCTTATTACGCCTCAAAGTTTTATCAAGAAAAAACCGCGCTTGAGAATTTTAACGAGAAGGGCACGAAACTCGTTATTTTGAATCCGTCGCTGCTTTTGGGAACGGATGACGAACGCCTTAGTTCGACAAAAGTTGTTTTAGATTTTATGGCACGAAAAATTCCATACACGCCGAGCGGCGGTTTGAATTTTGTTGATGCGCGAGATGCGGCGACGGGTTTTATCAACGCTCTGGAAAAGGGAAGGCATCAAGAGAAATATCTCTTGGGCGCGGCGAATATGAATTTCAAAGAATTTTTCGGACGGCTCGAAAGACTTTCGGGCGTTTCCGCTCCCGTGCTGAGAGTCCCGAAAAAATTGGCGATGGCTGGTTCTAATTTTATTGATTCGATTTACAAAAACTGGAACAAAACTTCGCCGATTGCCCCGAAGGAAGTCGAACAAGCCGAATATTTCTGGTATTTCGCCTCGACGAAAGCCGAAGAAGAATTGAATTTTACGCCGCGCGACGCGCAGGAAACTTTGCAGAACACGATTTCCTATTTGAGGGAAAACTTTTTGGGGGAAGGCGTGTTTAAGTGAAAAACTAAAAATGAAAAGTGAATAGTTATTCTTTTTTATTTTTAGTTTTTCGCTTTTAGTTTTTCACTAACCGTAAGTCGCTAAATACTTCGGCGTTCTCCGCGCTTTCGTCGTCTGCTCAAAGGCATAAGCGATTTTGATAAGCGTCGGTTCGGAAAAGGCGCGTCCAAAAAACGAAACGCCGACGGGTAATTCCTTCAAAAATCCGGCGGGAACGGTGATGTTCGGATAACCCGCAATTGCCGCGAGCGACGAACTCGAAACGTAATTACTTCCGCAATCGCCGTTGACTAAATCAACCATCCACGTCGGCGCGTTTGACGGCGCGACAATCGCGTCTAATTTACCTTTTGTCATCACCTCGTCAATTCCTTGAGCTTGCGTAAGGAGTTTCGATTTTTGCAGTGCCAGGCGATACGCGCGGGTTTGCAGATTACCTTTTTTCGCCGCCTGTTCAAAAATTTCCTGTTTGAAATACGGCATTTCACGCGCCGCATTGTCTTCGTTAAATTTGATTAAATCCGCCAGAGTCCGATACGGCGCGTTGCGTTCTGCGAGATATTTTTCTAAATCAGCCTTAAATTCAAACAATAAAACTTCAAACTCGGCATCGCCGAATTTTCCGAACGTCGCAAATTTTACGTCCGTTAAAATCGCGCCCGCTTGTTTCATCCGGTCGAGCGCGTCATTTAGAGTTTTATCAAGTTCCGCATTTTTACCCCAAAACTGCCGCGCGACGCCGATTCTTGCGCCGCGCAAACCGTCTTTGTTCAAAAAGCGCGTGTAATCCTTTTCGGCTTTTTTATTATTTTGCGCGGTTGCCGAATCGCGCCCGTCGACGGCGGTCAGTGCCGAAAGTAAAATCGCCGCGTCCGCGACGGTGCGCGTCATCGGTCCTGCCGTGTCCTGCGAATGGGCAATCGGAATAATGCCGGAACGCGAAACGAGTCCGAGCGTCGGTTTGATGCCGACAATTCCGCAAATCGAAGCCGGACAAACAATCGAGCCGTCGGTTTCCGTGCCGATTCCGATTGCCGCGAGATTTGCCGCGATTGCCGCGCCCGTTCCCGATGACGAGCCGCACGGATTGCGGTCTAAAACATACGGATTGCGCGTTTGCCCGCCGCGAGCCGACCAGCCGCTCGAAGAATTTGTCGAACGAAAGTTTGCCCATTCGCTCAAATTTGTTTTGCCCAAAATTACCGCGCCGGATTTGCGTAATTGTTCGACTATAAATGCGTCCTGTTTCGGTGTCGGCGCATCAACCAGCGCAAGACTTCCGGCGGTAGTTTTCATCCGGTCAGCCGTATCGATGTTGTCTTTTATCAAAACGGGAATACCGTGCAGTGCGCCGCGCGTGCGACCGCTTTTGCGCTCTCTGTCCAAATCTTCGGCAATTTTCAACGCATCGGGATTTGTCTCGATAACCGAACGTATTTTTGGGTCAATGTCTTTGATTCTTTCGAGATATTTTTCGACTAATTTTTTAGCGGAAAGTTCGCCCGATTTCATTTTCGTCTGCAGTTCGCCAATGGTTATTTCATTTAATTCTGTATTCGGCTCGAATACAGAATTTTCGCCGGCTTTAGCATTTTTTATAAGGCTCAGAGCGGCAACTCCTGCTGCGCTAGCTTGGAGAAACTCACGACGATTTTGTTTTTCGGTTTTCATAATTGTTAAAAGATTTCAGGAATTTAATACGTTTCTTAGCTTATAGCGCAATTTTACGTCATTTCGCAAATATCCTTAAATCGGCTTTTTCAAATTTGATTGTTTAGCAGGCTGATAAATTACAGCATATTTATCATTGCTTGAGAAATCCCAAATTGACCATCAACATAAAGATTTACTAAAACTCAATTCGTTTTTCGAGAAAAAATGCTGTATCTTTTTTCCCGTGAAAAATGCTAATGTTAAATTGAGTTATAACTGGAGGAAATTTTTTATATGTCTTTAATAATTTGTCCCGAATGCGCCCACGAAGTTTCGTCTTCGGCTGCGGCGTGTACCAACTGCGGTCATCCGTTTGTCAAGCCGGTCGTGCAGAGAAACGTCGTCGTCAGCGAAGTCGCGCCGCGGAAGGATGATTTTCCGAAGTGGATTTTTATTCCGCTCGGAATTCTCGGTGTTTTGCTTTTGTTTATTTTGCTCGCGTATATGCGAAACGACGACGAAGACGGAAGAAATATCAATGTCAGAGTGGCTTCGCAGCAACCCGCAAACAGCTTGGATACAAGAGTTCAAACAAATACCGATCCAAATCAAATAATCGTTCCGCCCTCGCAAACCGGACAAGTCGTCGTTCCGCCGTCGTCTTCCGTTCCCGTCGCGCCGCCTTCGCAAACGACTGTTACGAGCGTTGCGCCGCCGACTGAAACCGTCGTTCCCGACAAAGGCACGGTGAATCTGGAAGCGAAAGTTGCCACCAAAACCGGCAGCACACAGCCGGTCAGAGCCGAAAGATTTTATTTGCTGAACAAGGATTTGGACAGCATTTTAAACGAGGCGAACATTGCCGACGAAACCGGACAGGGTTTGTCCAACGCTTTCGGATTGTCGGTTGTTTATCCAGACAGATACGGCGATATTAACAAAAAGGCGTTGGCGGCTATCGGCAAACACACGGTTTATAAAACTCAAACCGATGCGAGCGGCAAAGCGCAGATGAAAGGTGTCAAACCGGACAATTATTATCTCTTTGGTATTACCAAGACGCGCACCGGATTTGCCATTTGGAGTTCGCCGGTTACTATTCAAGCCGGAGATAATTCGCTCGTCTTGCCTGCGGCTCAAATGACTGAAATTTCTCAGTAGAAACTATCTCTAAATAAACTAAAAGCGCGGAAATTATTTTGTTCGCGCTTTTTTATTTGCAAATTTTTACACTTCTCTTTTTAATTGCCACTGCCAAATGTCGCCGTCTTCCGGGTCGTTTAATTCTTTAATAAACTTCATTCCGACTTTTCGTAAAACTCGAACCGATTCGTTTTCTTCCGCCAAAGTGTGCGCTTGAACGCATTTGACTTGGGGGCGCGAAAATGCGAAGTCAATCAAGCCTTGCGCGGCTTCGGTTGCCAGACCTTTTCCGCAATACACGGGCGCGACGGCGTAACCGATTTCCACCATTCCTGCCTCGTCGGGTTTGCCTTTGAAGCCGCCGTTGCCGACGAGTTTTCGACTCGCCGGATGAACAAAAAAATACATCCACCAATTCGCTGCATCGGGGTTATTTTTGAGAAATTCTCGGCTATACGAAATAACTTCGGGAAAGACGAGCCAGCCATCGGCAAATTTAACGTCGAGCATTTCACCGAGTTCTTTTTCGTTTCGCTCAAAGGCTTCAAAATGTTCGAGTTCGCATGGAATTAAGTTTAGTCGTTCGGTTTTTATCATTTCTCGATTTTCAGAATTATACTCGGATGACAAAATTACTTGTTGCCGACTTGTCCTAAAAGTTCGCGCACGGCAGTTTGCAGTTGGCTGTCCTGACCCGTCAAAGTTTCGCCGATTGGACGAGTAACCGCGACATCGACGGGACGCGGATTCATTTCCAAATCCTTGCCGCTGTTGTCGGTAACTCTGACGAACGGAATGCGAAAACTCGTGCCGTCGAAAAGATTGACGTTTGAAGTAAAAACAATCCAACCGGCGGTCGGCTCGCCGACGACTTTGCCGAGCTTCAAAGCGCGATAGCCTTCGGTAAAATCTTCCGCATCCGACAGCGAATGTTGATTGGTAACAAGAATTGTCGGGCGTTCCAAAGAACGTTGACCAAGCGACGAACGCGCCGGAGTCGTCCACTGGTCGCGCTGCTGGAAAGTCAAATAACCGCGACGCGATAAAACATCAATCGCATACGGATTGACAAAACCGCCGTTGTTGTTGCGAATGTCAACGACCACGCCTTGTTTGCCTTCGTTTTCCGCGTCCAAATCAACGTAAAGCTGCGACAGCGAATTTTGCGACATATCCTGCAAATGAACGTAACCGAGCCGATT
>DATLXD010000385.1:0-7144 GCA_035575965.1 Pyrinomonadaceae bacterium
GGTTGCTTTGGCACTGCCGGAAAACAAACCAGCAACGGGTGAATTAATCGTTTCAGGGAATAACACGGGTGGTAATGCGCCTTTTGCATTGCTTAATGGAGAACGTGCTTTTAGCGGACGCACATTTTTTTCATCCGGTACAATTGCTACTACGGCAGACAGTAACGCAACCGTCAAGTTGGGTAAGTTAGGTTCTATAAATCTATCTCCAAACTCGATTTTAAGTTTAAGTTTCGGCGACAATAAAATCTCTGGAAATTTACTTGCCGGACAGATGAAAGTTTTTAGCAGCGAAGGAGTCGAAGTAAAAATTCAGACTGCCAATCAAGTTGTTGCAGGCGATGCCAGCCAAAACAATGTTTTTACGGTTGACGTTCAAACGGGAACGACTAACGCAGTCGCTGAAACCGGTTCAATTCATCTAAACAATGGACAAACCGTCACTCCGGCGCAAACCGCGCAGACCGACGACACTGACGGTAACAGCTCCGTTGGTCCGCTTATCATTTTTATCGGAATCGTTGCCGTTGCCGCGTATTATTCGACAACGAATGGCGATGACAATAACAATAACACTATTGTTACAAGTCCGACTCGATAGATTTTTATAACGGATTTTCATGCAGAGAAAAAAGCACAAGCAAGAATTTGCCTGGGCTTTTTTTATTAACAAATCTCTTTGCTAATTAAACATCAAGATTTTTCACGTCGAGCGCGTTGTCTTCGATAAATTTACGGCGCGGCTCAACTTGGTCGCCCATCAAAACGGTGAAAACTTCGTCGGTTTCGATGGCGTCTTCGATGCGAACTTGAAGCAACGTGCGTTTTTCCGGGTCCATCGTCGTTTCCCAAAGCTGTTCGGGATTCATCTCGCCCAAACCTTTGTAACGCTGAATGCCGATTTCCTTTTTCGCCGTAGCGAGAACTTTGTCGAGCAATTCTTCGCGCGTGGCAATTTCCTCGCTCGTGCCGTTTTCGCCCAAAACAAACGGCGCGGGAAGCTCTGCTTCCAAAAATCCTCTTAGTTCGATGGCTTTTTGAAACTCGACGTAACTGGCTAAATTCCAATCAAATATAACGCTTGTGCCATTTGAAAAAGTAATTTCTATTTCCGCAAGCCCGTGTTCTTCGTCGTTGAGAAGCTCGGTTTTGTAACCGGCGGCGGCGATTTTGCCTTCGACCTGCGCCATCAATTCTTCTTTTTCAAACACTTGACGCAACTTCAATTTTTGAGCGGTTAAAATGCCTTCTTTGCCGCTAAAGGCATCAAGTAAAACACTTAAAAGACGCTTGTCATTTCCTACGCGGCGCACAAAGCGTGCAGCGTAACGCTCAAACTGCGTTACTTGTTCGAGCAGTCTCGACAGTTCACGACCTTCATAAGTTTTGCCGTTAACAGATGATTTAAGCTCGATTTCATTCGTCGCTTGACGCATCATATAGCGCAGCATCGAATTTTCGTCCTTGATATATTCTTCGCGTTTGCCGCGTTTGACTTTATAAAGCGGCGGCTGCGCGATATAAATATGTCCATTTTCAATCAACTCCGGCATTTGCCTGTAAAAGAAAGTAAGAAGCAAAGTTCTGATGTGCGAGCCGTCGACGTCCGCGTCGGTCATCAAACAAATTTTGTGATAGCGCAGCTTCGTTATATCAAAATCATCTTTGCCGATGCTTGTACCGAGCGCGGTAATCAAAGCCTTGATTTCGCTGTGTCCGAGCATTTTATCAAAGCGCGATTTTTCGACGTTCAGGATTTTACCTTTCAAAGGCAAAACCGCTTGATTTTTTCTGTCGCGTCCCTGTTTTGCCGAACCGCCCGCGCTGTCGCCTTCGACCAGGTAAAGTTCCGAAAGCGTCGGATCTTTTTCCTGACAATCGGCGAGTTTTCCCGGCAGCGTCGAGCTTCCCAACGCACTTTTGCGAACGATTTCACGCGCTTTTCTGGCTGCTTCACGCGCACGCGCCGCGTCAATGGCTTTACCAACAATTTTTTTGGCGACAACCGGATTTTGCTCGAAAAATTCTCCGAGCTTTTCATTTAAGAAGGATTCAACCGCGCCTTTGACATCCGAGTTGAGTTTGCCCTTGGTTTGTCCTTCAAACTGCGGCTGCGGCAGTTTTACCGAGATGACAGCCACAAGTCCTTCGCGCACGTCATCGCCGGAAAGTGCAGTTTTGAAATCCTTCGCCAAGCCCGAACTTTGCGCATAAGCGTTAATCGTTCTGGTAATCGCGCCACGAAAACCCGACAAGTGCGTTCCGCCGTCAACGGTGTTGATGTTGTTGGCAAACGAATAAACCTTTTCGTCGTAGGAATCGTTGTATTGCATTGCAACTTCGACCGAAAGACTGTCTGAAATCTGTTCGACATAAACCGGCTCATCGTGCAGCACGCTGCGGCTTTTGTTCAAATGTTTGACAAATTCGGAGATGCCGCCTTTGTAATAAAACTCGTGCGATTTCTCCGGTTCTTCGCGCTCGTCTTTGATAAAGATACGAATTCCTTTGTTCAAAAATGCTTTTTCGCGCAGCCGTTCCGACAATTTTTCAAAACTATAAATGCTTGTTTCAAAAATACTGGAATCCGGCTTAAACGTGATTTTCGTGCCGCGTTTCTCGGTCTTGCCGGTTTGTTTGAGCGGCGCAACCGGAATACCGGCGCGAAATTCCATTTCGTGCGTTTTCCCATCGCGCCAGATTTCCAGCTTTAACCATTCGCTCAAAAAGTTGACGCAACTTACACCGACACCGTGCAAACCGCCGGAAACTTTATAAGAATTCGAGTCGAATTTTCCGCCCGCGTGCAAAATAGTCATTACGACTTCAGCAGCGGAACGACCTTCTTCTTTATGAATTCCGGTCGGAATGCCTCGCCCGTTGTCAATAACGGTGATTGAATCGTCCATATGAATCGCAACATCAATCGTGTCGCAATAGCCCGCCAGAGCTTCGTCAACCGAATTGTCCACGACTTCATAAACAAGGTGATGAAGCCCGATGTCGCTGGTCGAACCGATATACATCGCCGGACGTTTTCTAACCGCGTCGCGTCCTTCTAAAACTGTAATTGAATCTGCACCGTATTCTGTTTTTGCTTTAGCCAATTTTGTTATTCCTCTATTAAGAATCTTACTGTTAAAATCAACTTATATTCTACCATTTTTTTGCAAATAAAAACAGCCCGTAACCGTAATAAAATCTAATTCTTATTGTCTTTTAGCCGCGCCGTTTTCGACCGCGAAAATTTGTGCGCCGTCGGCGAATTTTTCGGTAAAACTTTCTTTGGAAGTTGTGATAAATGTCTGCGTTTTATCGTGCAAAAATTCGAGAAGTTGACCGATGCGTTTGTAATCTAATTCCGCGTCAATGTCATCGAGTAAAAAAAGTGGATATTCCTGATGCTGCGAAAAATAAACCGACAAATTAGCGAGCTGCAAAATAAGGAGTGCGCTTCGCTGCTGACCGCTTGAGCCAAATTTTCGCAAATCGTGTCCGTCGAACAGAATATCTAAATCATCGCGGTGCGTGCCGATGAGCGCGTAACCGGAAATGAGTTCGGCTTGGACGCGCAGTTTCAAGCGTTCGGCTAGAAGGTTTGAGTAATCGTTCAAATCGCCTTTGCCTTCGAGTGATGAAGCATAACGAATCGAAACTTCCTCTTTATCAAAAAGTTTTTTCTCCAAAACTTCGTTTAATCTTTCGACAAAGCGAATTCTGGCTTTATGAATTCGCGCGGCAAGCGCAATCAACTGTTCGTTCCAAGGCTCAAGCAGTTCGCCGACTTTTTCGACGGAAAAACCGTTTTCCTGCGCTGATTGCAACAATGAATTTTTTTGTCGAATGACACGATTGTAATCAGTGAGCGTTTGAATAAACGGCGGATAAATCGAAACGATTCCGCCGTCAAGGAATTTGCGCCGCGCGTCGGGATTTCCGCGCACAATTTCGAGTTCATCCGAGTTGAAGATCACGGCGTGAAGTTGTCCCAAAAATCTCTGAACGGTTTCTTTTTTATTGTTGATGCTCAAAGTTTTCGTGTTGCCCTGCATCGCAACTTGCAGCACGCGGTTGATGTCTTCGCCTTGATGAACCGTGCCGCGCACAATCGCTAATTCTTCGTCGAATTTTATCGCTTCCTGAAGCCTGGCAGTTTTGAAAGATTTGGTTGTGGCGAGCAGGTAAATTGCTTCGAGCCAATTGGTTTTGCCCTGCCCGTTTTCGCCGAAAATGATGTTTAGATTTTTTCCGCAGACGATTTTACCGTGCAGATTACGGAAGTTCTGGGCTTCGAGCGATTCAAGCAGCATAACTCGATTTTAACACAAGAACGGGTTTCATTGAGATACGAAAAAGCTATAGTTTGCTACCGGACAGAAACGCAAATTAACAGTTTTTTTATAAACCGACAGAAAATCTTGACCATGATTTTTAGAAAAATAAAAATTTTATTAGACTAAAGAAAAATTATGAGCGAAACAAAAATAGACAATCGTGACGACGTAAATCCAAACGAGGGCAGAGACAAATACGGCAATGTAAAATTTGCCGACACGACAAATAATAAATATCCTATTGATACGCCCGAACACGTTCGCGCGGCTTGGAATTATATCAATCATCGAGACAACGCGGCTAAATATGACGCCGACGAAGTGAAATTGATAAAAGAACGCATCAAACACGCGGCAAAAAAACACGACGTGAAAATCAGCGAATAAATAAAATTTGATAAAGTTTAATTTATGTCTTTTTTAATTGAGAAAATCCGAGAAAAGGCGGTTGTGTTGAACGGCGTGAACGATGTCGCGGAGGAAATTCTCGCGCTCGTCAGCGATGCGCGTTTTGTTTTAATCGGCGAAGCCTCGCACGGAACGCACGAATTTTATAAATACCGCGCCGAGATTACAAAAAAACTTATTGCCGAAAAAGGCTTTTCCGCCGTCGCCGTCGAAGCCGATTTTCCCGACGCTTACCGAGTCAATCGCTTTGTGCGCGGACTCGGCGAAGATAAAACGGCAAATGACGCGCTTTCCGCTTTCACGCGCTTTCCACTCTGGATGTGGCGTAATCTGGACGTTTTGGATTTCGTCATCTGGCTGCGAGCGCGCAACGACAGATTGGAAACAAATAAAAAAATCGGCTTTTACGGGCTGGATTTATACAGTCTGCATTCTTCGATGAAATCCGTTCTCGATTATCTCGAAAAAGTTGACCCTGAAGCGGCTAAAACCGCGCGCAATCGTTATTCGTGTTTCGACCATTTCGGCGAAGACGCTCAAAGTTATGGTTATGCAGCGAATTACGACGCTCATTTTTCCTGCGAAGACGAAGCCGTCCGGCAGCTTGTCGAATTGCAGAAACGCGCTGTCGAATATGCCAACCGCGACGGTTTTTTCGCCCGCGACGAATTCTTTTTTGCCGAACAAAATGCCCGATTGGTGAAAAACGCCGAAGAATATTACCGCGAAATGTTTCGCGGGCGCGTGTCTTCGTGGAATTTGCGCGACCGCCATATGGCGGAAACTCTACAAGTGCTGGCAGAACATTTGGAGGCGGAAAATCAATCGCCGAAAATCGTCTGCTGGGCGCACAATTCACATTTAGGCGATGCGCGGGCAACGGAAATGGGCGAGCGCGGAGAATGGAATGTCGGGCAGCTGGCGCGTGAAAAGTATAAAACCGATTCGTGTCTGATTGGTTTCACGACGCACGCCGGAACGGTCGCGGCGGCGGACAATTGGGACGAACCGGCGCGGTTGAAGCGAGTTTTGCCTTCACACAAAGACAGCTACGAGCGGATTTTTCACGAAACTGAATTAGGACAGTTTTTCTTGGACTTGCGCGACGCGGAAACGGCGGATTTATTAAGCCGTCCGCAACTCGAACGAGCCATCGGCGTTATTTACCGACCGCAAACCGAGCGCGCCAGCCATTATTTTACCGCCGTTTTGTCAGAGCAATTCGACGGCGTGATACACTTTGACGAAACACGCGCTGTCGAACCTCTAGACAAAAACTCAACCGGAACGCACGAAGACGCGCCGGAAACTTTTCCCGAAGGATTGTAAGGAGAAACGATGTCAAACAGAGAAACCTTAGAGAGGAATAATCAAACTGCAAAGGATTTGTTATCGTTTGTTGCCAAAGGCGTTTATCACACGAAAATCATTTTCGTCGGTGCTTATTTTGTGGACACGCCGGAAACGGGCGGCGGCTCGTGGGTGCTGGTTGATACCGGACTTCCAATGTCGGACGGAAAAATTCGGCGGGCGGCAAAATCTAAATATGGCGATAAAAAGCCATCGGCAATCGTTTTGACGCACGGACATTTCGACCACGCGGGCGCAGCACTCGCACTTGCCGAACAGTGGAATGTGCCGATTTACGCGCACCGTTTGGAGATGCCGTATTTAACGGGGAAATCCGATTATCCGCCGCAAGACCCGACCGTCGGCGGCGCAATCGCATTTATGTCGCGCTTTTTTCCGCACTCAGGTTACGACTTTGGAAATCGCGTTCACGCGATACCGGAAAACGGCAAAATTGCGGAGTTGCCGAATTGGAAAATTTTTCACATGCCCGGACATACTGCCGGACACATTTCCCTGTGGCGCGAAAGCGACCGCACGCTTCTTGCGGGCGATGCTTTGACGACGATGAATCTCGATTCCTGGGTTTCCCAGATTACCGAAAAGCAGGAATTTTGCCCGCCGCCCGCGCCTTTTACAACCGATTGGCAAGCGGCGCGTCGTTCGGTCGAATTTCTCGCCGACTTAGAACCGAAGGTCGTCGGCGCGGGACACGGCAAACCGATTACCGACCGAGACACGGCGCGGCAATTAAAAGAATTTGCCCGCAACTTTGAGCCGCCGCGCAAAGGTCGCTATGTTGAAACTCCAGCGATTATCGACGAATACGGTGTAGTCGCCCTTCCGCCGCCGGCTACCGATTATTTGAAGATAGCCGCCGGAGCAGTTGCCGCCGGTGTTTTTCTAATGAAATTGGCGGGTCGAAAAAAAAATCAGAAAGAAAGTCTTAAAAATGATTAGACAATTGTTTGTTTAATTTACTAAATTACCAATAGACCTTTTAGAGGGATTTTTATTGAGTTATTTTGGCTTGTCAAGAATAGAATCAGATA
>DATLXD010000386.1:0-4196 GCA_035575965.1 Pyrinomonadaceae bacterium
TAATCCAAATCGCATTCCGGGTCGGGAAACTCGTAATTAACCGTTGGCGGCAAAACTTTTTCGTGCAGTGCCAGAACCGAAAAAACCGCTTCGATGCCGCCCGCCGCGCCGAGCGCGTGTCCGGTCATTGATTTGGTCGAACTGACCGCGAGTTTGTAGGCGTGTTCGCCGAAGGCTTGTTTTATCGCAATCGTTTCAAACTTATCGTTATACGGCGTAGAAGTTCCGTGCGCGTTAAGATAGCCGACTTGTTCCGGCGAAATTCCCGCGTCTTTCATTGCCTTTAACATCACGCGCCTCGGTCCCGAGCCGGTTTCGTCGGGTGCGGTGATGTGAAAAGCGTCTCCGCTCATTCCATAACCGGCGATTTCGGCGTAAATCTTCGCGCCGCGTGCTTTGGCAAATTCGAGTTCTTCTAAAATAAGAAGTCCCGCGCCTTCGCCGCAGACAAAACCGTCACGTTCCAAATCAAATGGACGCGATGCTTTTTTCGGGTCGTCGTTGCGTGTCGATAAAGCACGCATTGCGGCAAAACCGGCAATTGACATTGGCGTTATTGCCGATTCCGCGCCGCCGCAAATCATCGCGTCGGCATCGCCGCGTTCGATGTAGCGAAAACTATCGCCGATGGCGTGCGCGCCCGCCGCGCACGCCGTCGCCGTCGCCGTGTTCGGACCTTTCAAGCCGTGCCTGATTGAAACATTTCCTGAGGCGAGATTAACGATTGATTGCGGAATAAAAAACGGCGATACGCGGTCGGGTCCGCCCGACAAAAGTTTATCGTGTTCGCGTTCGATTGCCCAAAAATCTCCGATGCCGGAACTGATGTAAGTTCCAGTCATCTCGGCGTTAGAATCGTCAATCTTCAAACCGCTGTGTTTAATAGCTTCGTCAGAGGCGGCAATCGCAAAATGCGTGAACGCGCCCATTCTGCGGGCTTCTTTTTTGTCCAGAAAATTCAAAGGGTCAAAATTTTTGACTTCCGCCGCGATTTTGACCGAATACTTTTCCGTGTCGAATTTTTTGATATAATCCACGCCGCTCTCGCCGCGCAACAACGCCGCCCAAGTCGAAGCGACATCATTTCCGCACGGCGTAACCAATCCGAGTCCTGTAACTACAACACGACGTTTCATAATTTTATGAAAAATGGAAAACGGAGAGTGAAATTACTTCTATAATTATTCACTTTCCGTTTTCCGTTTAATTAAGCCTGTTTGTGCTGCTCGACATAAGCATAAGCATCGCGGACGCTCTGAATTTTTTCCGCGTCTTCGTCGGGAATTTCGATGTCGAATTCCTCTTCAAAGCGCATCACGAGTTCGACCAAATCGAGTGAATCCGCGCCTAAATCTTCGATAAAACGGGCGTTTTCCGTAACTTCCGCTTCGTCAACACCTAACTCATCAACAATAATTTGTTTAATTTTATCTTGAACTTCTGACATATTTTCTCCTCTTTCCTACAAAGTTTCTAAAGTATTTTTTAAGCTATCTAAATTCTCGACATTCAAACACCGAACGTCGCGGTTAATTTGCCGAACTAAACCCGTTAGAGTTTTGCCCGTGCCGACTTCAACAAACATTCCAACACCTTTATTTATTAAATTCTCGACTGAATCCGCCCAGCGAACCGGCGCGGAAACCTGCATTGTTAATGCTTCACGCACTCTTTCGCCTTTGAAATTCGCTTCGGCGGAAACATTTTCAATTACCGAAAATCTTAAATCTTCAAAGTTAATTTCCTGTAAATCTTTCGCCAATTTTACCTGCGCCGGTTTCATCAAAGCGCAATGAAACGGTGCGGAAACATTTAATTTTATTGCCCGTTTTGCGCCGCGTTCTTTTAAAGTTTCAATCGCGCGGTCAATGGCTTCGCTGTTTCCCGCGATAACAATTTGCGCGGGCGAATTGATATTCGCGGGACTGCAAACTTCGCCTTGTGCCGCTTCGGCACAAGCTTTTTCGACAGTTTCAAGCGGCAAACCCAAAATCGCCGCCATCGCGCCGACACCGACCGGAACGGCTTTCTGCATATATGTTCCGCGCTTGCGAACCGTTTTGACCGCATCCGAAAAACTTATGGCTTTTGCCGCAACTAATGCGGAATACTCACCCAGACTGTGTCCTGCAACAAAATCAGGCATCGGAAAGCCTTCCGCTTCCATTGCGCAAAATGCTGCAACTGAAGTTGTCAAAATCGCGGGCTGCGTATTTGCCGTCAACGCTAAATCTTCCGCCGTCCCCGAAAAACACATTTCCGACAACTTAAAACCGAGTGCGTCATCGGCTTCTTCAAAGACCTCGCGGGCTTTCGGGAAATTATCAAACAAATCCTTTCCCATCCCGACAGCCTGCGAACCTTGTCCCGGAAAAATATAAGCAATCATTTTTAGTTCAAAGTTCAAAGTTTCGAGCAAACACTCAACTTTGAACTAAAATCTCACAACTGTTGCGCCCCAAGTTGCGCCGCCGCCGAAAGCGGTCATTAAAACCAAATCGCCTTCTTTGATTCGTCCCGCTTCAATACATTCGTCGAGGGCAATCGGAATCGAAGCCGAAGAAGTATTTCCGTGTTCGGCAATATTTGAATAAACTTTTTCTTCGCAAACGCCGAGCCTTGAAGCAATGGCGTCGGTAATTCTCTGATTGGCTTGATGCGGAACGACCAAATCTACGTCGTCAATGGTGCAGCCGGATTTTTCCAGCATTTCGAGGGAAATTTCCGTCATCGAACGCACTGCAATTTTGAAAAGCTCGTTGCCCTTCATCTTAAAATAGTGCATTCCGCCCTCAATCGTTTCGCGCGTCGAACCCAGGCGCGTGCCGCCGCCGGGCGCGTATAACTGTTCGGCAAAGCGTCCGTCGGAACGAATTCTTGTCGCCAAAATTCCTTTCCCTTCTGGAACTGCGCCGACGACCGCTGCGCCCGCGCCGTCGCCGAAAATAACGCAGGTCGAACGGTCTGTGTAATCAACGTATTTGGTCAAAACTTCCGCGCCGATAACCAGCGCATACCGAATTTGTCCGGTGCGAATCATTGAATCAACAGTCGTTAAGCCATAGAGAAACCCGGAACACGCGGCAAACAAATCATAAGCCGCCGCGTTATTCGCGCCGATTTCAGCTTGGATTAAACAGCCGGTCGAAGGCAAAATCTGGTCGGGCGAAGTCGTCGCGCAAATCAGCAAATCAATTTCGGAAGCGTCAATACCCGCGCGTTCGATTGCTTGATTCGCCGCTTTTACTCCGAACTGCGATGTATACTCGTCGTCAGCCGCCTTGCGACGCTGTTTGATTCCGGTGCGCGTGGTTATCCACTCATCGGAAGTATCGACGATTTTTTCCAAATCGGCATTAGTCAAAACTCCGCTTGGATAAGCGTGTCCCATACCGATTATTCCTGCATTTTGCGTCATCGAATCGTTCCCGGGTTATTCTGAACTTTTGACTTCAATAATCTGACGACCTTTATACATTCCGGTTTTCGGATTGATGCGGTGCGGCTGCATCGCTTCGCCCGTGTCTTTGTCAATATAAAACTGCGGCGTTTTCAGCGCATCGTGAGCGCGGCGTTGGCGCGTGCGCGATTTTGAATGTCTGCTTTTCGGATTTGGCATAAATTAAACCTCTATAATAATTTGCCGCAAAAAGATTTTGTATCTTTTGTGCATTTCGCGGCTATTTCAAATTTTTTAAAACTGCCCATCTTGGGTCAATTTCTTTCTCTTTGCAATTACAATCTATCAAATTTAAGTTTGCACCGCACTTTTGGCACAAACCTTGACAATCTTCACGGCACAAAACCTGTGTCGGCAAATTTAGCAAAATCTGCTCGCGGACAAGATCCGTTAAATCTATTTCGTCGCCTTCAAAAACCGAAACTTCCAAATCACCCGCTTTCAATTCCGCCTCCTTTTCCTGCGTGTAATTTTCTGCCGTGACAAAAACCGCGTCGAACGGAAACTCCAATGATAGTTCGGCGGCTTGCAAACAACGATTACATTCAGCTTCGATTCGAGCGGAAATTTTCCCCTGAACGTCCGTCTGTGCAATTCCCCTTTTTAGTTTTCCTTCAATTTCTACGGCATCTTTCAGCATTACCGTTTCGCCTTCCAAATTAATTTCACCGGGCGCGATCGAAAAACCGAATGAAGTCTGCGTGTCTTTGAGCGATGCTACATCAACAATCATCTT
>DATLXD010000387.1:0-7247 GCA_035575965.1 Pyrinomonadaceae bacterium
GGATAAAAGCCGTGAAAGTTCTTACACCTAAAATAGAGTTTGCTTGCTTGCCAAATCAAAGTTGAAAAATGTATATTTGAAAAACCGAAACGGTAGGCAATGCCTCCGTTTCCAGTGGTTGCTGGGGTGAGGACAGTAATCACGAATTGGCAGGCGCGGCACACTTCCACGTTGCTTCGCCTGCTCTATTTTTAAATTTATATTTTTCTTTCGTTCGTTAATTCCAACCTGTTCTTAAAACAAATCTTATAAACGTTTTATCAATTTATAATTTTTTCCAAAAATTCGTGTGTCTTTTTTGTTATGTGGTAAAAGTAGATTATGGAAAAAATCTCTATTAAACTCGAACAAACTCCGCATCGATACGATATTGAAATCGGACACGATTTGCTAGAAAACAGCGGCGAATGGGCAAAGAATAATCTTTCACAAAAATCAAAAAAAATCGTAATTGTTTCAAATGCAAAAGTGTTTCGTTTGTATGGCGAAATTGTCCAAAAAAGTCTTAAAAAATCAGGCTTTGAAATTGACGTTTTCTTGATGGGCGATGGCGAGAGATATAAAAACTTTCGCGTATTTGAAAAAGCATTAGGTTTTTTCAGTCAAAAAAATTTAAAGAGAACCGATGCGGTCGTCGCGCTCGGCGGCGGCGTGGTCGGCGATTTGGCGGGTTTTGCGGCGGCGGCTTACTTGCGCGGCGTTGCGTTTCTGCAAATTCCAACGACGCTTCTTTCGATGATTGATTCTTCGGTCGGCGGAAAAACTGCGGTCAACACGGCTTTCGGCAAAAATTTAATCGGCGCGTTTCACCAGCCGAACGGTGTTTTGATTGATGTCAAAACTTTGCAGACTTTACCGACGAGAGAATTGACCGCCGGATTTTGTGAAGCCGTCAAGCAAGGCGCAATTTCAAACGAAAGTTTATTCAACCAAACAGCGGATTTTTTGAAAAACTATTCGCCTAACAAATTTAAAAACTACTTTGCAGTTGAAAAGTTTTTGTCGCAACTCGAAAGTATTGTTTCCGCGCAAATCAAATTTAAAGCGCAAATCGTAATGCAGGACGAGCGTGAAAGCGCGGAAAGAATTGATGCCAAGTCGCGCAAAATCTTAAACTTCGGACACACATTTGCTCATGCGCTCGAAAAAATTACCGGTTACAAAAGATTCAAACACGGCGAAGCTGTCGGTTATGGAATTTTATTTGCGGCTCAATTGTCAAAAAATCTTGCAATTTTAGACAAGAATAGATTGAAATCGTTGAACGATGTTGTATATCAGTCAGGAAATCTTCCCGACTTGCGCGGCATCAGTTCAACAGAGGTTTTTGGGGCATTCGCTTTTGACAAAAAACAAATCGGCGAATCGCTTCAGTGGATTCTGCTCGAAGACATCGGCAAACCTATCATTCGTCAAGACATTTCTGCATCAATCGTTAAAAAAACACTCGAAGAATTTATAGGAAAATAAATCTGCACGGGAAGATTTTAAGTTGAGGAGATTTTTTAAGATTAGTTATTTAATAAATAATCGAAAATCCCAATATGGCGGCGCAGGTGTAAAATTAACCCTAATTTTGTTGGCTTTATTTTTGATTGCTCACGCAGCCTACAATTACATTCCGGTTGCTTATGACAGTGCAAACTTCAAGCAGGAAATGCAAACGGCGTAGCTCAAACATTGACCGATGAAACGCGAGGTGTTCTGAGCGATTGGAGTTGAACTAAACCGCTCGGCGCGTCTGCCAGCCAAGTCGTCGGACAAACGCCGCACGTCGTGCATTTTTCCACTGCCGGACACGGTTTGCTCGATAATGCTGCTTGCGATTTTTCGTGTTCCGTCTTCAAAAATTCAAACGACAAACCGGAATCTACAATCGACCAAGGCAAAAACTCATCGTAACTGCGATTTCGGCTGGTGTGAAAACTGGCATCAATTCCGGTCTCGCGCAAAGCGTCGTTGAGATTTCCTCTCAAACGCGCCGCCGCTTCAATAACTTTTGCAATTGTTCTATCGCCCGAAGAAAACAAGGCTTGCTCGTGCGCTATTCGCGCCGACATTACGCGGACTTCGACATTCGGAATTTTTGCTAAATTTTTAGAAACCCATTTCAGACGATTTTTGAGTTCCCTTTCGTCGCAAACCGCGTCCCATTGAAAAGGAGTATTCGGCTTCGGCACTAACCCGTTCAAAGACGGAATAATTTTTCCGGCACGTCCGAATTTTTTGCCTGCTTCGAGCATTCGGTCTTTTATTCTCTCGACAAGGACAATCATCTCTTCCAAATCTTCGTAAGTTTCAGTCGGCAGACCGACCATTAAATAAAGTTTAACGGTCAGCATTCCGCGGTCGAAAACCGCGCCGCAGATGTCGACAATTTCATCATTGGTCAGGTTTTTGTTGATAACGCGCCGCAGCCTGTCTGAGCCGGTTTCAGGCGCGACGGCGATTTGCTGGTCATTTGATTCGACCAGCGCGTCCAATAATTCTTCTGAAATTTGGTCGAGTCTTAAAGAAGAAACCGAGATGCGGTATTCCATTTTTCTGAGTTCGCTCAAAATCGTGGAAATTTCAGGATGGTCGCAGACGGCTGTCGAAACAAGACCGATTTTGTTTGTCTTCCCGCGCCATTCGCTTGCCTTCGCCAAAATATCTCTCGCCGGAACGACGCGCGGCGGATAATAATTGTAGCCAGCCCAGCAAAAGCGGCAGCCTTGCGAACAGCCGCGAGAAATTTCGATTAACAACCGGTCGCCCATTTCGGCTTTCGGCGACCAGACGGCAGTCGAGGGCGCAAAAGTATCTTGATTCATCAAAAAATCGACGACATCGGTTTCGCCTCGTTTGATAGCACGCCGCAAAGTTCCTTCCTTCGGATTCGCAGCGGCTAAAGCGCGTCCAACTCTTTTGGGAACGCCCGTTTCCTTTGGAATATAATCGAAAACAGTTCCGTCGTCGTTGTAAATCACGTCGTATAAAGACGGCACATAAAATCCGCGCCCGATTCTGGCTAAACTTAATAAAATTTCTTCTTTCGTTTCGTTTTCGACAATTGCGTCAACAAGTTGAAATGCTAAAATCTCTCCTTCGCCGACGGCGATAATGTCCGTAAAATCGGCAATCGGTTCGGGATTTAAGAATGAAGCCGCACCGCCCATTACAACAAGCGGGTGAAAATGATTACGGTCTTTCGACCAAACGGGAATCTGCGACATTTGCAACATCCGCGCCATATTCAAATAATCGGTTTCAAACGAAATTGAAAAAGCGACGACATCGAAATTTTTGACAGGCGTTTGCGTTTCTAAAGAAAGCAGCGGCGTGCGCGATTTTTCATATTCGCGCATTTCAAAATCGTCGGGCAAAAACACGCGCTCGCAGGAAACTTCCGGTATTTTATTGAAAAGCTCATACATCGTATGCAGACCGAGATTCGCCATACCGACGGCGTGAGTGTTCGGATAACACAGAGCGATGCGAAGCCGTGCGCCGCGTTTGACGAGAAAACCTTCTTCGGTTTCCAGCTTCCTTTTATAGCTTTCAACGATTCTTTTACTCATACTAAATCAAGATAACAATTTTACCGTTTTCGGCGGTGAGATAAAACAAAAAAATAAAACAACAGATTAAAATTTCCCGTCGAAAAATTATTCTCCGTCTAATCTCTCTTTAACTTTCGTAGCAAGGGCATCTTCGTGCTTAATGCCGACTCGCAAACGCCTGTAAATACTCATCCACTGATTTGCAATCCAGGGAATCGCAAAAAAAGCCAGAATGTAACCGCGCCAATCGTCAATCAGCAATTGAAAGCCCGTCAAAATCAAAATCAAAACTGTTACCCAATGGCTGAAGCAGTATTCGCAGGTAAAAACGTAATAAAATTTTTGTTTCAGAGTTGTATCGCAATTTTTGCTTCTATCGGCGCACATATCACGCCATTCGCGGAAAATTTCTTCCTGCGTTATCGTCCAGGCAATCGAGGCGACAATCATCGAAAGAATAACGAGCCAAAAAATTTGTTCTGAAATAAACATTTTCTTCTAAGAAAAGATTAGCGATTTGCAAATGAAAAAACGCAATTGCAAATCGCACATCAAAAATCAGAATTTGAAAAACCTTAGCTTTGTTTTCCTTCTAAAAATGCCTTCAAACGACGCGAGCGCGACGGATGACGCAGTTTTCTCAAGGCTTTGGCTTCGATTTGGCGAATGCGTTCGCGCGTCACGGCAAAATGCTGTCCGACTTCTTCCAAAGTATGTTCCGAGCCGGTGTTTCCGAGTCCGAAACGCATTTTTATCACTTTTTCCTCGCGCGGCGTAAGCGTTGCGAGAACTTCATCGGTAATCTCACGAAGATTTGAGAACGTCACGGATTCCGCCGGATTCAAAATTGATTTGTCTTCGATAAAATCGCCGAGATGCGAATCTTCTTCTTCGCCAATCGGCGTTTCAAGAGAAATTGGTTCTTGCGCGATTTTCATAACCTTGCGCACTTTGGAAACCGGAATGTCCATCTTTTTGGCGATTTCTTCCGATGTCGGCTCGCGTCCGAGTTCCTGAACAAGCGAGCGCGATGTGCGAATCAGCTTGTTGATGGTTTCAATCATATGCACGGGAATGCGAATCGTTCGCGCTTGGTCGGCGATTGCTCTGGTTATCGCTTGACGAATCCACCACGTTGCATAAGTAGAAAATTTATAACCGCGCCGCCACTCGAATTTATCAACCGCCTTCATCAAACCGATGTTGCCTTCCTGAATCAAATCAAGAAATTGCAAACCGCGATTGGTATATTTTTTGGCAATCGAAACAACCAGACGCAAGTTTGCTTCGACAAGCTCACGTTTTGCTTGATTCGTCGCCTGCTCGCCGATTAAAATTGTTTGCAGCGAACGCTTGATTTCAACCGTCGTCAGATAGTATTTTTCTTCAATGTCCGACAGCTTTTTGCGCGAATCGCTGATTTTACGGTTGAGTTCCTTTTTATCCTCGGGCGTAACTTTCTCTTCGAGTCTTTCTTCAGCCCGATTTATGTCGCGCTCGGCTTTTCTGATTTCGTCCGAGACTTTGCGAATCGAGCCGATAAGTTTCTGCATCGCCCGCTCGGTCAAATTCAGATTTTTGATTTCCTGGGAAATCTCCAATCGAAGCCGCGCCATCTGACGTCTCAACGCCAACAATTTTTTGCTCGGTTTACCTTTCGATTTTTTCTGCTCGTCGCGCAGACTAACCAGAACTTTTAATGCTTTGTTATAGTTATTGCGGACATTCTGAATGCCTTCGAGCGTCCAGCGCAGATATTCGTCAACTTTATCTTCCTCGCCCGTCAATTCGGCTTGTTCGGAAAAATTAACGGTTTCCCGAATATAACCTTTGCCGCTTTCCAATTCTTCGCCTATCTTGAGCAATCTTTCGACAGCAATCGGCGAGCGCGAAATTGCTTTTCTGGTTTTGATTTGTCCGCGTTCGATTCGCTGGGCAATTGTTACTTCGCCCTGGCGCGTGAGAAGCGGGACAATTCCCATCTCGCGCAGATAAAGGCGCACCGGGTCGTTCGATTTATCCAGCGTTCCGGCTGAAAGGTCTAAATCAAGGTCGTCTTCGTCAACCGTTTCGTCGTCGTCGAGTGCCAGAGTCGCGGCTTGTTCGAGAAGCTGCGCATCTGTGTCGGCAACCGAAATGTTCGCGCCTTCGAGCCGTGTTAAAACGTCTTCGATGTCGTCGGGCGACATCATTTTATTGGGAATCTCGCGGTTTAGCTCGTCAAAGCTCAAGAATTTCTTGCGCCTGCCCAGTGCCACAAGTCTGTCCATTAAATCTTCTTTTTCGTCGTAGTCTGCCATAATTTATAAATAGGTTTTGATTGTAATTTCGTGTAAATCGTTGTTTATAAAATAATTCTAAAAGCACTAAATAATAAAAAGTTTCAAGCGTAAAATTGTGAACCGAAAGCAATTTCAAGCTTCAAGCAATTCTCAAATATGAAATCCGTTATTGTAAGTTATAAGTTGTAAATTATCCACTGTTCGAAAGGAAAATATTTGATGCCTAACGAGAAAGACATCGACTAATTCATCAATTTTCAATTATTCTATTTTCCAAATTGTGTTTAAGACGCGCCAAATCAATTTGTTCGACAACCAGACTGTCACGCAAGGCAAAATCGCCGCTTTGCTCGGCAAAAACCATTTCCTGACTGATTTCCAAAATGCGCCGCGACATCGCCATCGAGCGCAGCGCAATGACGCAGCCTTCGGCTTCGCGCAAAACTTCGTCAATCGCATCGTCTTTTTCACGCGCCGGCTCGCTCATCAAAAGAACCGGCACAAAATCGCTCGCCGCCGCATCATCGCTGACGAGTTCGAGCAGGTTATCGCCGGTCATTGGAGAGCCAATTTCATTGAGTGCCAGAAGCGCGCGAAAAACCTCGGCGGTCGCCAGAGTTTCGTAATCGGTTTCTTCAATTTGCGGCAAAATTATGTCGCGCAATTCACGGTCGTAAATAAGGAGTTCGAGAAGATGCTGCTCGGCGACAGTCATCCGCGCCTGCGTCGCCCGCGCAACTTGCTGCTTAATCGTTTGAGTTTCAATGCGCGTGCCGAGTTTGACGGTTTTCCACAAATCGCGCTTAAGAATTGCGTCTTCGACCCGCAGAAAGCTCATCGTCTGGTCAAAAGCGTCGCGCTTTTGAATCGGATTTTTGATTGCCGACAAAACCGGCATCAAATCTTCGATGGCTTCGGCTTTTTCTTTCGGCGAAGCCAGATTTCGCTCACGCGCGAGATTTTCCAGAACAAATTGCAGGAATGGAAAAGCGTGTCCGCGTAGATTGTTATAACTTTCCGCGCCGCTCGCTTTAAGAAAATCGTCCGGGTCTTGTCCGTCGGGCAAAACCAAAACTTTCGTCTCAAAGTCATCTTTGATAAGCGTCTCAATCGCCCGCCGCGCCGCCTTGACGCCCGCCTTATCGCCGTCGTAATTGATAACGACGCGCCGCGCAAATCTGCCCAACAGTTTTGATTGCTCGGGCGTGAACGCCGTTCCCAAACTCGCCGCCGTATTTTTAATTCCGTATTGGTAAAGCGCAATCAAATCCAGATAACCTTCAACCAAAATCGCAAATTTCTTCTGGCGAATTTCTTCCTTCGATTGAAAAAGTCCATAGAGATGCTCGCCTTTGATATACGCCGGAGTTTCGGGCGAATTAAGATATTTCGGCTCGCCCTGCGCCAAAATTCTCGCGCCGAA
>DATLXD010000388.1:0-3132 GCA_035575965.1 Pyrinomonadaceae bacterium
CGAGAAAGAAGATAAAACAATTCTTCTTCTTCGAGCTGTCCGACGGTTGCGCCGTGAGCGCATTTTACGTCGTCGTTGAAAATCTCGAGCTGCGGTTTCGTGTCGACCCGCGCGTCGTTCGATAAAAGCAGATTTTTATTCGATTGCTGGGCATTCGTGCCGGAGGCATTCTCGCGCACAAAAACTTTTCCGTTAAAAACCGCCCGCGCTTTTTCATCAACGATTCCTTTATAATTCTGATGCGAAACGCAATTCGGAACTTTGTGGTCGATGACCGAATGCGTATCGGTATGCTGCGCTTCGGAAACCAGATAAAGCCCGTCGACAAACGCTTCGCCGCCTTCGGCATCGAATTTTACATTGATGTCGTGGCGCGAAAGTTTTGCGCCGAGCGTGATGCTCGTCGAATCATAAAAACTGGCGCGGCTCAAACTAATCGCCGTTGTGCCGACGTGAAAAGCCGCGTGGCTTTCGCGTTGAACTCGCAAATGCTTCAACTTCGCATCGTCCGCCAAAACGATTTCGACCGCCGAATCGGTAAAATATCTTGTTTCGCCGGTTCGCAGATAACTCTCGATCAAAGTTGCTTCGCTTCCGCGTTCGGCAACCAGTAAAACGTGCGGAAAGCTCGCTGTTTCGCCGTCGGCAACAAAAGCCAGATGAATCGGCGTTTCAATTTTCGTGTTTTTCGGCACGAAAATAAATACGCCTTCGTTCAGAAAAGCCGCATTCAGGGCTGTAAAACCATTTGTTTCCGCGCTGACAAATTTTCCCAGATTTTGTTTGACAATCGCCGCGAATCTTTCATCGCCGATTGCCTTGTCTAATGATAAAACCTGCGCGTTTTCCGGCAAAGCGGAAAGATTAGACAACTCTGCATTAAAAATTCCATTGACAAAAACAACTCGATTTTCAGTTTCGGTTTCAGAAAAAAGTCCGGCGATTTTTTCCGCGTCACCCTCCGCGCTTCCCGAAGTTTTGAATTCTTCGCGCACAAGGTCTGCAAGATTCGTATATTTCCATTCTTCGTCTCGAAGCGTCGGAAATCCTTTTTCCGTAAAAACTTTAAAGGCATTTTGGCGTAGATTTTTCAGCCAATCGTTTTCCTCTCTGGCTAAAACTTCACGAAAAGCCCCACTGTAATTTGTTTCTTTTGCCGCTTGTATATTCATTTATTTGTTTTAAACTACTTTCCCGCCGCTTTCACCCAATCGTAGCCTTTTTCTTCGAGTTCGAGCGCGAGTTCCTTGCCGCCTTGTTTGACGATTTTGCCGTCCGCCAAAACATGGACGAAATCCGGCTCGATGTAGTTCAAAAGACGCTGGTAATGCGTCACCAAAATTATCGCTTTGTCAGCGTTTCGCAATTTGTTCACGCCTTCGGCGACGATTCGCAGAGCGTCAATATCGAGACCGGAATCGGTTTCGTCCAAAACGGCGAGTTTTGGCTGTAAAACCGCCATCTGCAAAATCTCGTTGCGCTTTTTTTCGCCGCCCGAAAAACCTTCGTTGACCGAACGCTTGAAAAACGACGAATCCATTTCGACGATTTTCGCACGCTCTTTCAGCAAATCGTTAAATTCGAGCGGGTCGAGTTCTTCCTCGCCGAGATGTTTCATCTTTTCGTTATAAGCCAGCCGCAAAAACTGCGAGTTCGACACGCCAGGAACTTCGACCGGATATTGAAAGGCGAGAAAAACGCCTTCACGCGCTCGCTCGTCCGGTTCTAATTCGAGAAGATTTTTGCCTTCGTAAATGACTTCCCCGCTCAAAACTTCATACGACGGATGACCGGCGAGGACTTTCGCCAATGTGGATTTGCCCGAACCGTTCGGACCCATAATCGCGTGAATCTCGCCCTTGTTGACGTTCATCGTCAAACCTTTTAAAATCTCTCTGCCTTCGATTCCAGCGTGTAAATCTTTAATTTCTAATAACATTTTTATTAACCTTCGCTTTATTAAATTAGCTTTTAACTGCTGCAATTGCTTCAATCTCAACCAAAAAATCGCCGCGAAACTTGTTGACCGGAATAATCGCCCGCGCTGGTTTATGCTCGCCCAAAATCCTTTTATAAGTTTCGTTGACCGCGCCCCACAAATTCTCGTCCGAAACAAAAATGGTCATTTTCAAAACGTGATTCAAATCACTGTTCGCCCCGCGCAAAATCGCTTCGACATTTCGCAGACATTGTTCGGTCTGCGCTTCGATTGAATCGGTAACTTCTTCACCCGTTTCCGCGTTTATTGCCAATTGCCCCGAAACGAAAACCAAGCCGTTATGAACAACGGCTGGCGAATAATGACCTTTTGGAGGCGCGTTTTTAGTTTGCACTTTTTCCATATCTTCGTTTAATTGTCAAAATTGCGAAAAAAGCGATTATTGTCCAAGCTGCATTTACAAAACTCGACGGATAAGCACCGTAATAAAGCGTGTTGATAAGCAGCAAAATACTTGCTGTAATATTCAGCCATTGATAAGTTTCAGAATCAGCTTCCAGCTTTCTGAAAGAAACAAGCGCGTAAGCCAAAAGAAGCAAAAACGCGCCTGCCCAACCGAGCAAATTTAATAACAAACCATCCATTACAAATCTTCCGGCTTCAAACCTGTTTTCTTAGCAATTCACGACATCATTTTCGAGCCGGTCAGCAATCACGCACGAAGCCAGAATTTTAAGATTCTCAATTGCTGATTGACAAGTTTCGCCATAAACAATCACGCCGTTTAATTCAATCGCTTCGGCAATCCAACGCCCGTCTGTTTCCTGCTCCACTTCGATTACTAAATTTTCAATCAATTCTCTAATCTTTTTACGAGCAGTTATTTCCTCGCCTGTCTTCGTTACTCTGTCTTCAAGACGTTCTTTGATAATTTTACCTAATTGCCTGTCAGGATACTTTTTCCATTTTCTTCTCTTGATTTCCTTAGCTTTAACATCAACCGCTTCGGCTTTTTCCAAATCAATTACGCCAATTGTGCCTTGCAAAATATCATTAATATTTTTTCTATAAGCGCGGCTCGGAAAAGTTTTGTTTCGACGAATTGATTTGCGCGAACCTTTATCGCTTTCGCCATAAGCATTTCGTCTGTCCTTGGCGTAACTCAAAACCTTCTTTTCCTGCGGCGTTCTCTG
>DATLXD010000389.1:0-3318 GCA_035575965.1 Pyrinomonadaceae bacterium
CCGCGCAGACGCAGCGCACACGAATCGCACGTTCCGCAAGCCAAATCTTCATTGCGATAGCACGACCAGGAAAGATGAAGCGGCGCGTTTAGCTCTATTGCCTTTCGCACGATTTCGGATTTTGATAAATGAATAATCGGCGTTTTGATTTTGATATTCGTGTCGGGTTTCGTTCCGACTTCGATTGTTTTTTCAAACGCCGCGTAAAATTCCGGTCGGCAATCCGGGTAACCGCTCGAATCTTCACTGACCGCGCCGATGTAAATCGAGTTTGCCCGCAAAACTTCCGCCCAACTCGTCGCAATCGCCAGCATATTCGCGTTGCGAAACGGAACATAGCTTGTCGGGATTTCTTTGCTTTCCAAATTCGCTTTGGCAACTTCGATATTTTTATCGGTTAAACTTGAGCCTCCGATTTTCGCCAGATATTCAATCGAAACTGCCAGACGTTTTTCAACCGTGTAAAAATCCGCAATGTCTTCAAATGCTTTGCGCTCACGTTTTTCCGTTCGCTGTCCGTAAGAAACGTGCAGAAGCGCGATTTCTTCATTTTCCTTTTGTGCAATCGCGGCTGTTACGCACGAATCCATTCCGCCGGAAGCAAGAACTATTGCAAGATTTGATAAATCACCTTTGATTATTGACGAATTCATATAAATTGAAAATTTCTCTATGGTTCTATGTAAAAGTCTCTTTGCAAACTTTGTGGTGAAATCTGGCAAAACTTAAACCAAACACAAAGGAGACGGAGAATTCACAGAATTTGCACAGAAAACCTCAAACGCCGTGAACGTCTTTTCCCCAAATGTATTTGTGAAGCTGCAAATTCAGCCTGACTTTTAAACCGCTTCGCGCAACCGTTTCGGAAATTTCCACTAAATTTTCAACGCCGAAAATCGGTGAAATCAAAATCTCCTTCGCGCGATTTTCTAAATCGTATTTTGTAATAATTTCTTTCGCAAATTCCCAGTCATTCAAATCCGCAATGACAAATTTTACTTCGTCTTTTTCTCTTCGCAATCTTTCCAGATTTGCCCAATGATTTCTTTCCGATTCGTCCGATGCCGGACATTTCACGTCCAAAATTATCTTTGCCCGCGCGTCAATATTTTCGGTTGAAAAAAAGCCCCCCGTTTCGATTAAAACTTCGTAGCCTTCGTCTAAAAGCCGGGTAATAAACGGAAAAACATTTTTCTGCGCGAGAGGGTCGCCGCCCGTAACTTCGACAAGATTGCAGCCAAAATTTTTCAATTGCTCAAAGATTTCGTCAAAAGTTTTTCGCTCGCCGCCGGTAAAAGTGTATTCCGAATCGCACCAGACACAGCGCATCGGGCAGCCAGTCAAGCGCACGAAAGCGCACGGTTTTCCGGCGTGCGACGATTCGCCCTGAATCGAGAGAAAAATTTCGGTGATGCGTAAACCCATAAGAATTGAAACCACAGATTAACACAGATGAACAAGGATTTTTAAAACGAAATTATGAACGATGAATGATGAACATTTTAGATTTTTAATTCATCACCCATCATTTATCGTTCATAATTTCCTCTGTCTGTGGTTAAATTTTTTGCTTTGCGTCTTTGCACCTCTAGCGTTAAACTTTTCGGCAAGGAGAAAATTATGCGAAAACAGTTGAAGAATTTTATGGAAGCAATCGGCAAAGATTCGATTGCCATCATTCCGGCGTCGCACGAACAGACGCGCAGCTACGACACGGAATTTAAGTTTCATCAAGACCCCGATTTTTATTATCTGACCGGCTTTCCCGAACCTGACGCGATTGCCGTTATTGCGCCGTCGAATAAAAAAAATCCATACACGCTGTTTGTGCGTCCGCGCGACCCGAAAATGGAAACCTGGTATGGCAGACGCGAAGGCACGGAAGGCGCGGTAAAAAATTACGGGGCGGATAAAGCCTTGCCGATTGAAAAATTTCAGAGCGAATTGGCAAAGCTCATCAACGGACACGAAAAACTTTATTATCGTTTTAGCGTTGACCAGAAGCTCGACCAGCAAATTCTGCAGTATATTTCGGCGCAGAGATTCCGGCGACTGAAAACCGCATATCCGCCGCACACGATTGTTGACCCGATAACATTGATTCACGAAATGCGTTTGCACAAAACGCCCGAAGAAATCGAATTGATGCAGAAAAGCGCGGACATCGCGGCGGAAGCGCACGTTTTGGCGATGCAATCGGCAAAGCCCGGAATGAACGAATCGCAAATCGAAGCGATTATCGAACATTATTTTCGGATGAACGGCGCGGCGGGCGTGGCGTATAATTCAATCATCGGCGGCGGCGCAAACGCCACGATTCTGCATTACGTCGAAAACAACGCGCCTCTCAAAGACGGCGATTTGTTGCTCATTGACGCGGGCGCACAATACAAAGGCTACGCTTCGGACATCACGCGGACGTTTCCCGTGAACGGCAGATTTACAAAACCGCAGCGCGATGTTTATGACATCGTTTTAGACGTGGAAATTGCGTGTCTGGAAGCAACAAAAGTCGGCACGACTATTAAAGAACGTCAAAAACTTTCCATCGAAATGCTGACTGAAGGAATGAAACAACTCGGACTATTGAAAGGCAAGACAAAGGATTTAATCAAAAAAAAGGCTTACGAAAAATACTATATGCATGGTGTCGGTCATTATCTCGGACTCGACACTCACGACGCGGGACGTTATTTCACAGACCACAAAGCAAAAGATTCGCGTCCGTTTGCGGCGGGAATGGTTTTGACGGTCGAGCCGGGAATTTACGTTCCGCCCGACGACAAATCCGCGCCCGCCAAATATCGCGGCATCGGCGTTCGCATCGAAGACGACGTGCTGGTCACGGAAAGCGGCAACGTCAATCTAACCGCGAATTGTCCGAAACAAGCGGAAGAGATTGAAGAATTGATGAATACAGGAAAGGCAAGCGCATAGAAATAATTAGTTCCTTGTACAAAAACGAATGGAGTTTAACGAACTAGGCAAACATCTTCCCGCGCTTTTCAGCGCATTGCTGGTGAGCATCCTTTTTATTCAATCGGGATTCGATAAAGTGTTCGATTGGAAGGGCAATCTCGAATGGCTGACCGGACATTTTTCCAAGACGTTTTTGAGCAGAATGGTTTCGCCGATGCTCGCAACCATTACCCTGATGGAAATAGCGACGGGATTTATGAGTGCTGTCGGAATTACCTATTTTCTCGTTTCGGGTTCGACCGCATTGATATTTTACGCTTCAATCCTCGGCGCGGCATCAATCGCCGCGCTTTTCTTCGGACAGCGCGTCGCCAAAGATTACGCGGGCGCGGCGGTTTT
>DATLXD010000390.1:0-2726 GCA_035575965.1 Pyrinomonadaceae bacterium
ATTATAATGCGGCTCGACATCGAAGACTATGAACAAAAGCCGACCGATAAAATCAAGGATTTTTACAACCGTTTGAAGGAAGCGATGCCGAGTATTCAAACGCACGGATGCAGTTATAAGGAAGAAGGCGGATTTTTGCGCCGTATTGAAGAAGGAACCTGGGCGGGTCACGTTATCGAACATTTCGCGCTCGAACTGCAAACGCTCGCCGGAATGGATGTCGGTTATGGCAGAACCAGGGAAACAGGCGAATCGGGAATCTACAACGTCGTTTTCGCTTATTTTGAAGAAGAAGTCGGACGTTACGCGGCCCGGGCGGCGGTCAGGCTTTTTCTTGAACTGGCGGAAGGCAACCCGATTGAAGAAATTAAGCAAACTCTTGCGCGGGAAGTTCAGGAAATGCGCGAAATCCGCGAAGAAGTTCGTTTCGGACCAAGCACCGGCTCGATTGTCGAGGAAGCGGATAAGCGCGGTATTCCATACATTCGCCTCAACGAACAATCGCTCGTCCAACTCGGTTACGGCGTTCACCAACAGCGCATTCAAGCCACGACGACCAACAAAACCAATATGATTTCGGTGGACATCGCCGCCAACAAAGCCGCCACCAAAAAACTTTTGGGCGAGATGGGCGTGCCTGTGCCGAAAGGCTACCGGATTCGTGAAGAAAGGGAAATCGAAAGCGCGGTGCGGGAAATAGGTTTTCCCGTCGTTATCAAACCGCTCGACGGCAATCACGGCAGAGGCGCAACCGTCGGTATTGAAAGTTTGGAAGATGCCCGCACGGCTTTTCATAAAGCGCAGGAACAATCACGCTCGAAAGGTGTGATAATCGAAAAAATGCTGGTCGGAAATGATTTCCGCGCTTTGGTTATCAACAACAAACTTGTGGCGATTGCTGAACGAACTCCCGCGCACATTGTCGGCAACGGCAAATCTACAATTCAAGGATTGATTGACGAAACAAACAGCGATGCGCGGCGCGGTTACGGACACGAAAAGGTTTTGACATTGATTGATGTTGACGGGCAAACCGAAAGGCTCGTCAAAGCAAAATATTACACTTTTGAAACCGTCTTACCGAAAGACGAAATTTTGCATCTGAAAACGACGGCAAATCTTTCGACCGGCGGCACGGCGATTGACCGCACGGACGAAGCACACCCGGAAAATGTCTTTTTGTTTGAGCGCATCGCAAAAATTGTCGGTCTTGATATTTCCGGCGTTGATATTATCGCGCCGAATGTCTCGGAACCGCTCAGGGAAAACGGCGGCGGAATTATTGAAATTAACGCCGCGCCCGGATTTCGGATGCACCTCGCGCCATCGGAAGGCATCGGCAGAAACGTCGCTGAATATGTCATCGATATGTTATTTCCGCCCGGTAAACCTTCGCGTATACCGATTTTCGCCATCACGGGAACAAACGGAAAAACGACGACAACGCGGCTGGTCGCGCATATTTTGCGTGGAAGCGGTTTAGTCGTCGGTTACACCACGACCGACGGAACTTATATTCAAAATAATCAAATTGTGGCGGGCGATAACACCGGTCCGGTTTCCGCCCAACTTGTTTTAAAAGACCCGTCGGTGCAAGTCGCTGTCCTCGAAACGGCACGCGGCGGAATTATCCGTTCGGGTTTGGGTTATGACCACTGCGACGTTGCGGTGGTTACAAATGTTGCCGCCGACCACCTCGGTTTGAAAGACGTGAATACATTGGAAGACTTAGCGCGTGTGAAAAATGTCGTGCCGCGCTCGGTTTCACGCAGAGGTTTTGCGGTTTTAAATGCCGAAGACGAAAACGTCTATCGAATGAGAAAAACGGTTGACGGCACGGTTGTTTTATTTTCGATGGACGAAAATAATGAGAACATCCGGCGACACGCCAGACGCAACGGAATTTCCTGCGTTTATGAAAACGGCTTCATCACTTTGCTGAAAGGTCAATGGAAAGTGCGCGTGGAAAAAGTCAACAACATTCCTCTGACTTACGGCGGACGCGCCGAGTTTATGATTCAGAATGTTTTGGCGGCAACGCTTTCCTGCTTTGTTCACGGCGTATCGCTCGAAGATATTCGCGTCGGTTTGACAACGTTTACACCTTCGACCGCGCAAACGCCCGGACGACTAAATTTTGTCGAATTAAAAGATTTCACCGTTTTGATGGATTTCGCGCACAATCCGGCTGGTCTCATCGGTTTGGGAAACTTTATTAGCAAACTGTTCTATGAAAAAAGAACCGGAATTTTGAGTGGTGTCGGCGACCGGCGCGACGAAGATTTGCGCGAAATGGGTAAACTTTGCGCCGAAACATTTGACAAACTCGTCCTGCGGCGCGGCGATTATCTGCGTGGACGCACTCAGGAAGAAGTTTTTGAGCTTTTACAGGAAGGCATCAAAGAAAGCGGCAAAAAATTGGATTTCAAAATCATACACGAATCGAAAGAAGCGATTTTTCAAACATTAAACGAAGCCGAAAAAGGTGAATTAGTCGTGATTTTGGCGGACACGGTGAGCAAGGATATTGCCTTCGTTAATGAATTTCGAGACGAACTTAGTCGAAACGCAGAGATTTTAAAACAATAAATGGTGATTGATGATTGATGAATAAAGACATTTTATATTCATCAATCATCATTCCTAATTCATCAATCTTTCTCTAAATACCAATCTTCGTGCAGAGAATTTTCGCCACAGCGCAGGCAGGTTGTCCAACGCCACTG
>DATLXD010000391.1:0-7471 GCA_035575965.1 Pyrinomonadaceae bacterium
TAAGCCTTTTGCAAAATCGGACGCGCACGCGAGCTGCCGTCGACATCGCCGATATAGCCTTCGTGAACCATTGCGTCTAAAATGGCAGCGGCGCGACCGTAGCCGATTCGTAAATGTCGCTGAAGGAGTGAAGTCGAAGCGCGTTTTGATTGCGCCACAGTCCGAAGAGCATCAACGAACAGTACATCTTTTTTGCCCGGCAAATCGCTCGTATTCGTCAGTTCGTCATCAGTTTTAGTAATGGTCGTATCGTATTCGGGATTTCCCTGCGCTTTAACGTGAGTGACGATTTGGTTGATTTCCTTTTCGTCAACAAATGTGCCGTGAACGCGGACGATTTGCGAGGTAGCAGGCGGAAGGAAAAGCATATCGCCTTTGCCGAGCAGACTTTCAGAACCATTGGAATCGATAATCGTGCGCGAATCGACTTTTGAGGAAACGCGAAAGGAAATTCGAGCGGGAAAATTCGCTTTTATCAAGCCGGTTATCACGTCAACTGATGGACGTTGCGTTGCCAAGACCAGATGAATACCAACGGCGCGAGCCATTTGCGCGAGCCGTGTGATTGATTCTTCGACTTCTTTGCCTGAAACCATCATCAAATCTGCGAGTTCGTCAATAATAATCACAATATACGGCAATTTTTTGTGCGGTTCGCCGTTGTCGTCAAATTGTTCGTTATCATTTTTCTTTTCGACTTCCGAATTAAAACCGTCAATGTTGCGCACGCCCCAACCGGCAAGTTCTTTATAGCGTTTTTCCATTTCGGAAACCGCCCATTTCAGAGAAATCGCGGCGCGTTTCGGGTCAGTAATAATCGGTGTTGCAAGATGCGGGATATCAGCGTAAAGTCCCAATTCCAAACGCTTTGGGTCAACCATTATAAATTTTACTTCGTCAGGTTTCGCCTTGTATAAAATTGAAACAACCAAAGTATTTACGCCGACGGATTTGCCCGCGCCGGTCGCGCCCGCGATGAGCAGATGCGGCATTTTGGCAAGGTCGGCGATATAATTTGCGCCGTCAATCGTTTTGCCCAAAGCAATAGTCAAAAGCGATTTCGACTGCTTAAACTTCGGAGATTCGATGACTTCGCGCAGAAAAATCGTCTCGCGTTGCTGATTTGGAACTTCGATGCCGACAAATGCTTTTCCAGGAATTCGGTCAATGCGAATTGACTCGGCTTTCAGCGCAAGACATAAATCGTCGGACAAACCCGTTACGCGCGAATACTTTACGCCCGGGTCGGGTTTGAATTCGTAAGTCGTAACGACCGGACCTTGGCAAATGTGCATTACGCGCCCCGTCACGTTAAATTCTTTGGTTTTATCGGTTAATTCTTGCGCGATTGCCAGTAATTCTTCTTTCTTCTGCTCGATTGGCGGCGGCGGCGCGGTTAAAAACTCCGGCAAAGGCAAAATGTAGTCGTCAAAATTTTGCGGCTGTTTCGGCTGTTCAGGTTGTTTTTCCTCTTCTTCGGATTCTTCTAAAATTTCTGCATCTAATTCGCCTGTTTCTTGAATCGGCATAATCGGAATTGTCTCGGTTTCAGCAATTAAATCTACCGCAGGGTATTCCCGCTCTTCCGAATTTTTTTCAAAAGCCGAAATAGTCGGAACGGCTTCGGTGATTTCTGTTTTCGGTTCTAGCTCTTCAATTTTTTCTTCCGATTTTGCAGCTTCGCCGTTTTTTCCGAAACCATTAAAAACGGCGGAAACTTTTCCTTGTACCGCTTCTTTGGTGTCTTTTAAGTTAGCGGAAAGAGTTTCACCCAAAGAAATTGTCGGAGCCGCTTTAGTTGGTTTTTCGGTTCGCGCGTCGGTGCGCTTTTCCATTTTCTCAAACGAATTCTTATTTTTTTCTTCGGGGCGTTGGCGGTATTTTGCCAGCCGTTCGTTCAAACGAACCTGAAAATTTTCCCAAGCCATCGAGAGATTCTCAAAAAGCGAGGCGAAGGAAAGATTTGTAACCAATAAAGTCGCTGCCGCTAAAACAGTGAACAATAAGATACTTGCGCCGATTTTACTAAGCATCCAAGAAAAATTTTGAGCAAAAAATACGCCTAAAATACCGCCGCGAAAACCAAAAAGGCTTGCCAGCGCGGAAATCGAAAGAACAAAAAGGATGTAGCCGATAATACGCCCGAAAGATAAGGCAAAATTTTTGGCGCGAAAGAATCTCCATGCTATCAAGCCCAGTAAAACAGGCAAGAAATATGCGGTAAGTCCGATGACTTGAAATAAAAGGTCGGCAATAACCGAACCGACAACTCCTATCCAATTTTGTGTTTTTGGCGAGCCGGTTGAATTAAGCGACCAATCGTTCGGGTTAAATGTTACCAGACACAAAAAAATCAAAATCGCCGATGCCAACAAAACAACGGCGATAATCTCATTGCTTCTCGAATTAGTTTTGGTAACGGTTCGTTTTTCTTTTATTTCGGTTGCCATTTCTTTAAAAGAAAATTAAAAATGAAAAGTGGAAAATTATTCTGTTTATTTTACATTTTCCATTTTTAATTTTCCATTTTCCCGCTTTTTTTAAACAATAAAAACTCTTTAATAAATTCGTCAATGTCGCCATCAAGAACTGTCTCGACATCGCTTCGTTCAAATTTTGTTCTGGCGTCCTTCGCCAGTCGATATGGGTGCAGAACGTAATTTCGTATTTGCGAACCGAAGGAAATGTCTTGTTTGCCGGCTTCGAGTTCTGCGCTCTCGGCTTGGCGTTTCTCTAATTCTAATTCGTAAAGTTTTGAGCGCAAAACTTTCATTGCAACCACGCGATTTTGAAGTTGTGAACGCTGATTCTGGCACGTTACGACAACTCCGGTCGGCAAATGCGTAATTCTAACGGCTGAATCGGTCGTGTTGACGTGCTGTCCGCCCGCCCCGGTCGAGCGATATGTATCAATGCGCAAATCCTTATCGTTTATCTCAACTTCGATATTTTCGTCGATTTCCGGCGAAACAAACATTGAAGCAAAAGAAGTTTCGCGGCTTCCGCCCGAATTAAACGGCGAAATTCGCACGAGACGATGAACTCCCGCTTCGCATGACATCAAACCGTAAGCATATTCGCCTTCGACGCGAAAAGTTGCACTTTTTAGTCCGGCTTCGCTTCCCGATTGCTCGTCCAAAATTTCAACCTTAAAGCCCTTGCGCTCCGCCCAGCGCAAATACATTCTCAGAAGCATTTGCGCCCAATCCTGCGCGTCCGTGCCTCCCGCGCCCGACTGAATCGAACAAATCGCATTGTTTTGGTCAGTTTGACCGGAAAGCAACGCTTCTGTCTGCGCTTCGCCGACTTCCTTTTCGAGTTTGACGATTAAATCGTTTAATTCCTGCACTGAATTTGCATCAGTCTGTGCAAATTCAAATAACACCTCGGCATCGGAAACAGCAGTTTCAAAATTCTCCTGCGCGGAAAGTAGTTTTTCGATGCGGCTTCTCTGTTGAACAATTGTTTGAGCCTTTGTCGAATCGTTCCAAAAATCCGGTGCGGAAATTTGCGCTTCTAATTTTTCAAGCTCAGTTCGTTTTGTTGGCGCGTCAAAGAAACCTCCCGAGTTGTGTAACTTTCTCTTTTATTTCTTCGTATTTTGTTTGTAAATCCGTTAGTTCCATTACTTGTTTTTTAATACTCGTCTTTATCTATTTTCGGTTGCGGTTAATTTTCTTGTTTTCAAAAAACAAATCGATAATAAAGCCAAACTCAAAATCGAACAAAGCCACGCGAACCAATCGCCGTATTTGACATAAAAAGTTTGGTTGCCATCCGACTTTGAAATTGTCCAGACGCGCGTGTCTTCCGTATAAGGTTTCGCCGCATCCAAAACTTTGCCGCGCTCGTTGATATAAGCCGTAATACCGACATTGGTAACGCGCAAAACCGGACGATTTGTTTCGACTGCGCGAAAAACCGCGTTCGCCAGATGCTGACGCAAAATCGGCGTGTCGCCCAAATATCCGTCGTTCGTCATTTCAATCAAAACATCAGCGCCGCCTCGAACAAATTCACGAGCGAGCGATGGAAAATGTGACTCGAAACAAATCATCACGCCGCCTTTTGCATCGCCTAACGGAAACAGATTGTAATTCTCGCCAATTTCAAAATTGCCGACCATCGTCGGAACAAATTGCGCTAAGGTATCGGGCAGCGGCACGGTTTCGCCAAACGGAACGAGATGAATTTTATCATATTGCGCGATTTTTCCGCTCTGTGGATTAACCATCACGGCTGAATTGTAAAAATTTGTTCCGTTCGTATTCGGTTGGGCGGAATTGAACAAAACCGAAGCGTTATTCCTTGTCGCAAAATCTTCTAGAAATGTTTTGAATTCGCGGTCGCTTTCATACTGAAAATTCATCGGTGATTCGGGAAAGATAACAACTGCCGGTGGTTCGGATGTTCGCTGGATATTTTGTAAGGCGTTTTCGGCAAGTTTGACGTGGCGTTGACGAAGTTTTTCTATTTCTCCGTATTTTAAACCGCTCATCGGCACGTTTGGTTGAATGGCAATCACGACGCTTTCGATTTTTTCGTTTGGATTATCCGTAAAATTGAAATTGGGGAAAAGCACAAAAGGAACTATCAACAGTGAAATTAAGAGGGAGAAATATACGGTGTTTTTGTTTGCATCTGAATTTGTGTAAAAGAAATTTTTCGCTGTAAAAATGCGAACAATGCTAAAGGAATTTAGTGCAATAATTGAATTAAAGACAATAATCCAAAAGCCGACTATATACACGCCGCCAATTTGTGCCGTTTGAATTAGGTGATTTGTGAAGGCTTGCGAATATCCAATCGCATTCCAATTATTTCCCGTCAAATTAAATCTTAAAAACTCGGTTGCCGTCCACAAAAAAGGTGCGAATAAAATAGCGTAAGTTCCGAAGCGTTTTAGCAAAACGGAAAAAACCGCGCTGAAAATCGCCGGAAAAAATCCTGCTACCAGAGTTACGCCGAAAAATAAAAGATAAGCGATGAAAGCCGGAACACTGCCGTAAGTTATCGGCGCGAAGGTCAGCCACCAGCACGTTCCGAAAAAGAAACAGATTCCAAAAATCCAGCCCAAAACGAATGATTTTATAATTGATTGTTTTTCGCGCTCAATCGCATAAAACAACGGAACAAGCGCAAACCAGGCGAGAAACCACAAATCGAAATTCGGGAAAGCAAGCATTATCAAACCGGCTGAAACAGCGGCTAAAAATATGTTTGCCACCGAAGGCAGTTTCGCGCGAGCGGCGAGAAATCTCATTCAGTCATTTTAGCAAATAAAATCGTGAGTAGTGAGTTGGAAAATTATTATCCACTTTAAATCAATTCTGCTGTCGTTACGCCCAAGCAAATCAATTTGAACAAAACTCTCTTAATTTGATTTATCAAAATGAAATAACAAACAAAAATTGCCATTCGGTAAATGACGAATTTTGTCATTTGAGCGGAAACGGCAATCTCTATCCATCAAATGGAAGAGTTTTATTTTGCTAAGGCAGAAGAAATAACGGCAAATTGAATAAATGTCAATTTTTTGACTAAAGTCCTCAATAAAAGGCTTTAAAAGCAGGAGAGCCTAGTCGGTTTCGACCAGGCTCAAACTAGGAAGGACAACTGAAGGAACGCTCGGAAGGTGGTCAAGCACAATAGCATACTGCGCTCGGAGAAGAGTTGGCGGCGGGGTCTTATTAAATTTCAATAAGCTAGCCGATTCGAGTTACTGCATATAGCGTGCCACGACTTGAAGGATGAAGTATAGAGGATAAATAATAAATGAATAAACCAATAGATGTCGGTATTAAAACAAAAAAAGTTCAAAGTTTTAGCCGGAATTTAATCCGGCTTTGAACTTTGAACCTTAAGCTTCGAACTTTACAAGTTACACTATTTGCTACATCGCTCGACTTGACGTTCTAAACCGACGGCATCTTGGTTTTCCGCATCAATCGCCAGAGCCGAAGCAGCATAGTTTTTCGCTTGCAGACAATCGCCTTTTTGCAGGTATATTTTGCCGAGTGCGATGTGCGCGTTTACCAAGCGATTTTCCCAGAAAAGCGCGGTTCTCAGCGAACTGACGGCTTGATCTAAATCAGCGTGCCGCAGATGAATCATACCAAGCAAATAATATGCTTCCCCGCTCATCGGTTCGATGACAGTAACTCTACTTAATATCTTCATCGCTTCATCATCATTTCCGTTTGTGTAGAATGTGCGGGCTTGCACGAGTAGTGTTTCGGTTTCATCAAGCGGCGTCTGCGCCGGTGTTGCTTGTTTTTTTATTAAAATTACGCTGACAAAATCTTTGCGCGGCGGCGGCTGGACGCGCAGATTGATGTTGTTGATTGAGCGCGAACTTCGCCATTCCGTTTGCAGCTTGGCGTATTTGTTGTTCGCCGTCAGAATGCGTATGGCTTGATTATCAAAATCGGCGGCAGTCGCATCTTTAAGCGATTCGAGAGCTTTCGCAAGAAGATAATAAGATTCGCCGTCACGCGCATTATTCACCAAAACAGGTTTCAATTGCGAGACGGCTTCGGCATAGTTGGCATTCAAAAACAAAGCCATTCCATAATTAAATCTGGTATTCGGCTCGCCAGGCGCGGATTCGGATGCTTTTTTCAAAAGCTCTAAACCTTCCGTTAAAAGCGCGTCGGATTTTCCTTTATTTTTCTTTTCCTCGCGCGAAGCCTCGACCGCAATCGCGCCCAGAGTGTTATAAACGCTGGTCAGCTTTAGATCTTCGGCAAGCGGACGCAAAACGGCGAGTGCCTGCTCGTAATTTTTTTGCTGCCACTGAGTTAAACCCGTGTAAAATGCGGCTTCGGCGTATTGCGGACTCGCCTGCGGAACGCGCGAAAAATAATCAATCGCTTCCTGATTTTTCTTCTGATTCAAGTAAAAATGTCCGAGTTCGAGCGCGACATCGGCGTAAACTCCGCCTTTCGTTTTTTCGTCTTCGCTGTAAATTCGTAGCGCGTTTTTGAAATAATTCTCGCGCGTCTGCAAATCGGTTTCGGGCGTAAGCAAGCCTTTGATATAGGCTTCAAAAGCGCGGGCGGAAACTTTGTTTGCCGATTCGATAAATTGATTTTGCGAAAACGGCAAGGCTTTGTCGCGCTGATAAAGAATTTGATAAGCAATCTGACCTTCGACGGTTTGCAGATTTCCGAGTGCGTCGCTTAAGTTTATATCGCGCGTGATGCGCCTGCCGTCGGGCAATTCCTCGCTCAAAAATCTACCTTCGTTGACGCGGATAATTTTCGCCGTCACGCTGACGGTCGCCGCGACATCGCCTTGCGCCGGAACAATGTTGTATTTTCCCGCAATAAGCAGCGAAGCATTGCTTTCCCGCGCAATCTTCAGAGAAGTCGCCAGACTTGGCAAAACCGTGAGCGGAACACGCAGACGCTGCTGAATAATTTTGCGCTCGTCGTTGGTAATGACGTTCAAACTGGGAACTTTCAGCAAA
>DATLXD010000392.1:0-17296 GCA_035575965.1 Pyrinomonadaceae bacterium
GAAGAACTTCTAGTTCGCTCGAAAGATTTTTATGACAACGCCACGCCTTCGGGAAATTCGGCAGCGGTCGACGTTATACTGAAACTTGCAAAATTAACGAGTGATGAAAAATATGAGCGCTTTGCCGTAACGGTTTTACGAATGGTCGCGCCGCAAATCAAGCATCACCCGCAAGCCTTTGGGCGTGTTCTTTCCGCTTTGGAGTTTTATTTGAATCCGACGAAGGAAATTGTAATTCTAGGCGAAAAAAATAATGAACTCGAAAGGGAAATTTGGAGCGAATATTTGCCTAATAAAGTTTTGGTTTTGGCGAAAAACTCGCAGGAAAATATCGAGTTAATTCCGCTTCTGCGCGAAAGAAATAAGATTGACGGCAAGACAACCGTTTATGTTTGCGAGAATTTTACTTGTCAGAGACCCGTAATGACGACGGTAGAACTAAGGGAACAACTTTCTTTGTAAATAAGCTCGCTTAAAAAGTAAATTGCCTCGCTTGCAGTGAAAAAGGCACATTGTTTGAAAAAACAATGTGCCTTAAAAATTTAATTGTTAATAAAATTACGGTCTTGTATTGCCGTTCATCATTCTGCCGTTTGACATCGAGCCGTTCGACATTGAGCCGTTTGACATTCTGCCGTTAGACATCGAGCCGTTCGACATTGAGCCGTTTGACATTCTGCCATTTGACATACTGCCATTTGACATACTGCCATTCGACATCGAACCATTTGACATACTGCCATTTGACATCGAACCATTTGACATCGAACCGTTTGACATAGAACCATTCGACATCGAGCCGTTCGACATACTGCCATTTGACATAGAACCATTCGACATTGAGCCGTTTGAATTCATCATCATATTTGAATTCATATTTGAATTCATTCGATTAGCATTGGTATTGGTATTCGCTGTTTCGCAAGCCATACCCATTGCACCTAAAGCTAATACTGCTGAAAGAGCTAAAGTCTTTTTCATTTTTATTTATTTCTCCTGTCTTCTCAAAAGAGTTAATTTATTATTTGCCATCTGCTTTTTGGGCAGTCGTGTTCCAAGATACTTAAATTTTGGCACAATGGTCAATATAAATAGCTAAAAGTATTAAGTCAACTCAAAAATTGCCAAAAAACCTTGTTTCGACAACTATTTTTATAAAATTTTTCGGCTGAATTTTGAAAACGAGTGTTACAGTCCGTTCAAAAACAATTGTTGATTTCCTTTGAGCCAGAAAGTTATCTTAAATCCCGAAAGAAAATTTTCATTTGCGACAGTTTTGATTTTGACTTCAAAAAGTGGAAAATCGTAACTCAGAAAAACCAAACCTAGGGAGAAATGAATGGCGAAAATCACTTTTTACGGCGGAGTCGGAACTGTTACCGGCTCAAAATATCTTCTCGAATCGGGCGGCAGAAAAGTTCTTGTCGACTGTGGACTTTTTCAGGGCTTAAAAGAACTGCGCGAGCGGAATTGGCAAGACCCGCCGTTTAAGCCGAGCGAGATTGACGCGGTTATTATTACACACGCGCATATTGACCACACCGGATTTTTGCCGCGTCTCGTAAAATTGGGTTTTTCGGGCAAAGTTTTTACTTCACGCGCCACCTGCGACTTACTGAAAATTCTGCTTCCCGATTCGGCTCGGCTTCAGGAAGAAGATGCCGAATACCGCAACCGCAAAAATCTGACTTCGCATTCGCCCGCGCTTCCGCTCTACGACGAAGACGACGCCAGAGCGACTTTAGAATTACTTAATCCTATTCCAAACGACGGCAAAGCGGTCGAAGTTTGCGAAGGTTTTCGGGCTTCGTTCAGTGTTGCGGGACATATTTTGGGCGCGAGCCTTGTTTTAGTAGAAATGGAAAACGCCAGAGAAAATGATGAAAGTATAAAATTTCTCTTTTCCGGCGATTTAGGTCATTACGACCAGCCGATTTTGAAAGACCCAGCGATTCCGTCCGACTGCGATTATCTGATGTGCGAATCGACCTACGGCAATCGTCTGCACGGCGAAGTGGCGAGCGATGACCAGCTTGCCAACATTATCAACGAAGCCGCAAAAAGAAACTCGCCCGTTTTGATTCCGGCGTTTGCCGTCGGGCGCACGCAGGAAGTTTTGTATCTGATCCGCGAACTCGAAGAACAAAAACGCATTCCGGTTTTGCCGGTTATCGTCGATTCGCCGATGGCGGCGCAGGCGACGCAGGTTTATAACCGTTTCTCGGAAGAACACGACGAAGAATACGCCAGCATTTTGGCGCACAAGCGGCATCCGCTTCGCACAGGCTCAATGAGAACAGCTTCGACGCGCGAGGAATCGAAACGATTAAACGACGAAAAAGGCGCGCGAATTATTATTTCGGCTTCGGGAATGTTGACCGGCGGGCGCGTTCTGCATCACGCGATGCGAATGCTGCCTGACCCGAACGCGACGATTGTTTTTGTCGGCTATCAAGCGGCGGGAACGACCGGCAGAAGAATTCAGGACGGCGAAAGGGAAGTCCGCATTATGAAAAATTGGATTCCGGTCAACTGTCGTGTCGAAAAAGTCGAAGGATTTTCCGCGCACGCCGATTGGAAAGCTGTTCTGCGCTGGCTCGAAGGCTTAAAAGTTACGCCGAAAATGGTTTTCACCACGCACGGCGAACCGGAAGCGGCGCTAGCAATGGCTGGACATATCCGCGAAAGATTCGGTTGGAATGTCGTCGTTCCGTATTACGAACAAGCAATTGAGCTTGTTTGAGAAACACAAAATCTAGAATTTTGATTCGTAAAATTTAACCGAATCGCCTGAACGCAGAAATGTCGGCGCGTCGGCGTCGGGTGTGAAAAGCTCGATGTTTGTTTTGCCGATAATCTGCCAGCCGCCGGGCGATGCAAGCGAATAAATTCCGGTTTGTTTTCCGGCAATTCCGACGCTTCCTTTCGGAACTTTTGTGCGCGGAGAATTTTTGCGCGGCGTAACAATTCTTTTGTCAACTTCGCCCATATAAGAAAATCCTGGCAAAAAACCGAGCATAAAAACGCTATACGTTTTGCCGAGAAAAATTTCGACGACTTTTTCGGGTGTGAGATTGTTGCTCGCTGCGACAAAATCCAAATCGAGCGAAAATTCTCGGTCGAAACAGACGGGAATTTTAATCAAGCGCGTTTCTTTTACTTGTGAATCGTCCGAATTTTTTAAAGCATTTTCCGCAAAACTTTTGACCGCTTCAAATGCTGTTGCAAATTCGGAAAAGTTTTCTCTGACCTTCAAAACATCGTAAAAAATCGTCAGTGAACTGTAAGCCGGAATGATTTCAACAAAGCCTGTAAAAGGATTTTTTGTAAAAAAATTTGCAAGATTTAAGACGCGATTATTCAATCGGGCGGAAATTTCGTTTCCGAATTCTATCGTCAACGCACTGTCGCCCAGCGGGAAAATTTTTGCTTTTCCTTCCTCATTTTCCTTCATTCGCAACTTTCCAAAACATCGAGCAGCGTCGGTTTTTCAGTATTTTTGACCGAAACTCGTCCGCCGGTTGGCTGAACTAAAGTGGCGATGATTTTGGTCAAGGTCGTTTTGCCCGCGCCGTTTTTGCCGATAAGCCCGAAAATTTCCTGTTCCGCAATCTCGAATGAAACATTTTTTAAGGCTTCGACCGCAGGTTTCGCGGGCAGGCGGAAAAACTTCCTTAATCGCGGAAAAGAAGTCGGATAAGTTTTTGATAAGTTTTTGACGGTTATGGCTGACATCAATTTTAATTTTCACTATTATCTCACCTTTTCCTTTGTTTCGGGTCGAGATATTCACGCAGTCCGTCGCCGATGAAATTGAAGGCTAAAACAGTCAGAGCAATGGCGATGCCCGGAAAAATTAAAACGTGCGGAGCGTTGTAGAGAACGTCGAAACCGCGTGCTTCCTCAATCATCGTTCCCCAGGAAGGCGCGGGCGGCGGAATGCCCAAACCCAAAAACGACAAGGACGCTTCGGACAAAACCGCGCCCGCCATTCCCAAAGATGCCTGAACAATCAACGGTTGAATCGCATTCGGCAAAATATGCGTAAAAAGTATGCGTCCGTCGCTTGCGCCCAACGCTCTCGCGGCTTGCACAAAATCGTATTCACGAACTTTCAAGACTTGCCCGCGCATCACACGTGCATAACCAACCCAACCGATAACGCACAAAGCGAGAATCAATTTTTCGAGTCCCGCGCCGAGAAATGCGACTAACGCAATTGCCAATAATAAACCGGGAAACGCGAGAAAAACATTGAAAATATATCCCGACAGAATTTTATCAACCCAACCGCCGTAAAATCCGGCAACCGCGCCGATAAAAATTCCGATTGTTGAAGAAACCACGACGACGATAATCCCGACCTCGAGTGAAATTCTCGCACCGAAAACGACACGCGAAAAAACATCGCGCCCTAAAGCATCCGTGCCAAACCAATGCGCGGCGGAAGGCGCGGCGTAACGCATCGCCAAATTTTGAGCTGTTACGTCGTGTGTGGCAATGAACGATGCAAAAATCGCCGTCAAGATAAAGATCACAGCGATTGCAATTCCGATGTAAGTAAGTCTGTTCATTCAACATTTATCATTCGACATTTATCATTTAACAATGCTGAATGATTATGAAAGTCTGATTCGCGGGTCGAGCCAGCGATAAACCAAATCTGTCAAAGAATTTGCCAAAATATACGTTACGCTAATTACCAAAACGCAGCCCTGCACGAGACGATAATCGCGTTTGCCAATGCCGTCTTCGAGAAGTAAAAGTCCTAAACCTTGCCAGCTAAAAATCTTTTCCGTGATAATCGCGCCCGCCAGCAAAACTCCAAGTTGCAAACCCAAAATCGTTACAACCGGAATCAGACCGTTTTTCAAAACGTGCTTGTAGATGACTTTTCTTTCGCTCAAACCTTTTGCTCGCGCCGTGCGAACGTAATCTTCGCCGAGTTCTTCAATCACGCTGGAGCGAATCATTCTGGTTAAAATCGCCGAAAGTGCCGCGCCCAAAGTTACGGCAGGCAAGATAATATCTTCGGGATTTGCGCTGCCCGTCGGCGAAAACCACCGAAGTTTGACCGCGAAAATATAAACCAGAAACGGTCCGATAACGAAGGTCGGCAAACTGATTCCGAGCAAAGCAATAAACGAAGAGGCATTGTCAATCAGCGAACCTTTATTCGTTCCCGCCAGAACGCCGAGCGGAACGGCGATGCCTACGGCAACAATCAGCGCGGCGACAGCGAGTTTTATAGTTGACGGATAACGCTCCAGAATCATATTTAAAACCGGACGGTCGGTGCGGAACGAGTTTCCCAAATCGCCGGTCAAAACGCCCTTCCAATAATCCAGATAACGATTGTCCGCACCGTGCCAGACAAAACCCTTTTCGCCCGTGTAAGCAAAGAAAAACGCCGGTTTGCCAAGTCCATGTTTCTCGTTGAAATTGGCGATTTGTTCAGTGGTGGCTTGGTCGCCCAAAATCGCGGTCGCCGGGTCGCCGGGAACTAACTCGATTAAAAGCGTAACCAAAGATACAACCGTCCAAACAACTAATAAAAGAAGTGCGGTTTGACGTGCGAAATTAAGGGTTTTGTATTTCATTCGGTTGCAGTAGATTCTATGCGGAGATTTTTTATCTGACAACTACGAGAATTATTTTCTTGTACCGATGTGAATTGCCGCGATTCCGCCCGTCAAATTTTTATATTCTACATCTGAAAAGCCGACATCCGTCATCATTTTTGCCAGATTTCTTTGGTCGGGAAATCTCGAAACCGATTCTGACAGATATTCGTATGCGCCGCGCGCACCGCTGAGCGCACCGCCTATTTTCGGCAAAATACCTTTGAAATAAAATTGGAAAATTTGGCGAAAGCCCGGAACAACCGGACTTGAAAATTCTAACACGACTAATTTTCCGTTTGGCTTCAGAACTCGTAAAAGCTCGCGCAAACCGTCTTCCCAATTCGCCAAATTTCGCAAACCGAAGGCAATTGTTACCGCTTCAAAACTTCGGTCGGCAAAAGGAAGAGCAAGCGCGTCGGCTTCGATATACGGAATCGCAACATTTTCCTTTTCGTTTTTTCCGGCCGCGATTTCGAGCATCGGACGGCAAAAATCCGTGCCGATTATTTTTGCAGTAGCATTTGTTTGCAGTTCAACCGACAAATCGCCCGTTCCGCAAGCGACATCCAAAACGGTGGCATCTTTTCTGTCTAAAACATTTTTTAGTCTTTTGCCGACTAATCTTCGCCAGCTTTTATCGATGTTGACCGAAAGAAAATGATTGAGAAAATCGTATTTCGGCGAAATATCCGAAAACATCTCGCGGACGGTGCGGGCGTGTTTGAGTTCGTCGGCGGTTCTTTCGCTGGACATAAATTTTTACTGATTTGAGGTTGCTGACTTTTCACCGGCTTTTTCACCTGAAAAAACTAAAACAAACGCGACCGCTTCTTTCTGCAATCTTTCCAAAACTCTCTGAACATCCGAAGTCGTTACACTTTGCGCGGCTTGCCATTCCGTTTTAGCCGAAACAATTTTGAAAGTATCTGCATCGAGCCAAAAATCTGTAATATCTGTTCCGCTCAGTTTGGAAACGAATTCGTTTTTTGATTTGTCGAATTCGTCTTGTTTTACCGCGGCTTTAAGAAAATTACTCTGATAGTCGTTCGTCATTGGTAAAGAAATTTTACCGTTCTCTCTCTTTATGTCTTGGAGATTCCATTCCGAGACTCCGAAAATAAAAAATCCCGGTAAAAAATGCGCGTCCTGACGGGCAAAAGCCTTTTTACCTTCGCGCGTTTGCAGGCGATTTTGCAGAATGTTTTCCAGGATTCGGGAAGCGTAAAAGTCTTTTTCGTTTCGCGCCAGACCGCGCAAAGCAAAACGAAATTCACTTGTCTTCGCCGTCGGAGAATCAAAAACCGGCAAACCTGTTTTCGGCGCGTCCGGTTGACGAAAAGTCGCGGGAACTTTTTTGTCGGCTTTTTCCCACGCTCCGAAATAACGGCGAACGGCGCGAAAGATTAAATCGTGTTTGACGTTGCCGCTTACGGCAAGAGTTGCGTTGTCGGCGGTTAAAAGTCTTTGTTTGGCAAAAAGCAAATCGGCGAAATCAATTTTTGCCAGTGACGCGCTTGTTCCGGCTTGCGCTCTGCCGTATGGAAAATCGCCGAACAGTCGTCTTGCGACGGCTTGGTCGGCAATATAAGCCGGATTTTTTTCAAGTTCTTTAACTTTTTCGAGCCGCGCGGCAATGACTTTAGCGGTGATTTCCTTGTTGATTTGCGGATTGGTCACGGCGTTTGCCAGAGTTTCCATTACCGTCAAAAATTGGTCTGAGTTTCCCGTCGCGTTGATTTGGATATAATCGAAATTGCTTGTAACTTCGAGGCTTCCGCCTAAATCTTCCGCGAAAAATTCCTTTTGCGATTCATTGGGAAACAAAGCGTCGGCAAGTAAAGCCATCACGCCTTCCTTGCTTTGCGGGTCAAACGCCGAACCGCTGTGAATCCGCAGTTTGACCGTAACTTTTTCCACCTTCGGTTCATACCAGACGAGCAACTTTAAACCATTCAGTAATTTTTCCTGTCGCGGTTCTGGAAATTTTGCCATCTGTGCCGGGCAAATCGAAGTGAGTTGAAACAAAAACAAAACCAATACCGTAAATTTTTTGATATTATTCGTGTAGTTCATTTTTAGACAGTGAATCGTGAATTGTGAATTGTAAATCGTAATTAATTGTTCATTAGTTGCATATTTATAGATTTTCGTTGGTAATCGGAAGAGCCGGTTCATTATTTACGATTCCTGATTTATGATTTACAAATCATTATTGACGAACAAAAATTTTAGATGCGCCGCAGGCATCGCGTCAAACGCTTAAAGCATCTATGAAAAAGTGTTGTATTTTAGTAAAGGGTTAGGTTAAAATTTTCCCGAAAACTTAACATCTGTGAGAATCCGTTTTATAATAAGAGAAATTTGTTAAGGGCTTTCGGAAAAAGCCTGAAAAGTTTGTGAGGTTAAAAGAGATGGGAAAGATAGTAAAGCATTGTGACGCTTGTGAAGAAAGTTTTGCCCAAAAGTTTGGGTTTTGTCCGAATTGCGGCGGAGCTTTGAAAGCGTTTGAGATGAATCCGGTTCAGGAAGAAACAAAAGTTACGGCTGAGAACACGGCGGAAACGGCTAAAGTTTCCGAATCGCCGAAGGTCAGCGCACCGGAGGATAATAATTTTGTAGCTTCGGCGATTCCTTTAACCAGAATTTACAGAACTTCTCCGAACACCCAAACGCCAGCCGTTCCCGCCGCGCCCGCTTTTTCCGCCAACGACAATTCTTCCAAAGAAACGACGGTAATCGATACTACACCGCGCTTGGAGAAAGTTGTGCCGGAAGAGGCGACGGCAAAAGCGAAAGTTTCGGAAGTTTCCAAAACGGAAAATTCGCCTTCGAACGATTCGATGGTTGATACGAAACCTTTGGCGGCAACTGTCGCGGCTAGTGCGAAGGGTAACGGTCATCAATACCAAACCGAGAATCACACTTATCAGCCGACAAATAATGGTCAGAATAATTTTGCGGACGATGGTTTTCGCGTTACGGTTATCGAAGAAAAAAACGTCGGACAACGCAATTTGCTGCTTCTCGGCTCGATGTTTTTAATATTGAGCCTGTCTGTCGGCGGTTTCATTTATTCGCTTTTCAATAAAGACTTATTAATCGGAGCGATTGACGCGGGCAGTCCGTTGTATATTACGCCGATTGAAGATGTGCCGATGGATGTTGAAGATGAAAAGCCAAAGCCGAAGATTGAAAAAGATGCCGGCGGCGGCGGCGGCGGCGGACGTGAAGAGGAAACACCGACTTCAAAAGGCAGACTTGCTACGCAAATGCCCGACCCGCCTTTGATTACACCATCCAAGACTATTGTTCAACTGACTAATCCTACAATAAAGATTCAGGCGACAACGCAGGGAACAAAACAAATTAAGCCGACTGATGAGCCTTACGGCGACCCGAATTCAAAATACACGCTTTCATCAGACGGAATGGGAAGCGGGCGCGGGCAAGGTTCAGGTCAGGGAACGGGACAGGGAAGCGGGCGCGGAACAGGTGCGGGTTCGGGTATCGGTTCGGGATTCGGAAGCGGAGTCGGTGACGGCACCGGAAGCGGAACAGGCAGCGGAAGGGAAGGCGCGGGGGTAAAATCGCCGCCGCCACCGCCGCCGAAGAAAGCCGAACCCGTCGGTCCTACAACCGCAGTTGTTATTACTGCCAAACCAAGACCGGGTTATACCAATGAAGCACGACAAAATCAATTTACCGGAACGGTTACTTTGCGCGTCACATTTTTGGCGAGCGGACAAATCGGAAGTATTTCGCCGATTAGCGGACAGCCTTACGGTCTTACAGAACAAGCGATTGCGGCGGCGCGCCAGATTCGCTTTGAACCGGCTAAAAAGAACGGTGTTCCGCAAACAATTACTAAACAAGTTCAATACAGCTTTACGCTTTACTAAAACTTAAAATAACTTTTTAAGGTCGTGAGTCAAAGAAATTTGACTCACGATTTTTTTGAATTGCGAAGGAAAATCTTACGTTTAAGAATCCAGCCCGAAAAATTTCTTGATTGAATAAAACACGCCCGTGTTGTTTTCCGTTTTTACCGCGTCTTTTTCAGATTGCTTCTCGGCTAAAAGCGTACGGCGTTCTTCGACTATTCGGCTGAAACTTTCGACGAGTTCGGGATTGTCTTCGAGAATCGGTTTGAGGCATAAATTGTCTATCTCCAACACTTGAGTTTCTTCTTCGGCAATCACGGTGGCAGTTCTGGGTTCGCCGGTAAGAAGTCCCATCTCGCCGAAAAAATCGCCTTCACGCAAAGTGTTGAGCGTTTTCGTCTGACTTTCTTCCTTTATCTGGACTTTGACCGAGCCTTTGTGGACGACAAACATTGATTTGCCCGGCTGACCTTGACGCACGATTGGCTCGTCCGGCGCGAAAACTCTAACGCGGCTGCCCGAGGCGAGTTTTTGCGTTTCTTCGTCGGAAAGCGGCGCAAAAATTGGAACATTACTAAGACGTTCAAAAACTTCATTGCCGGTTTCGACAAAATCGTCTTCCGGCATCTTATTTTCGATGTGGATGGTTTGCGTCGGATAAGCAAAATCATTTCGTTCGCGCTGAAACGCATACCAGATTCTCTGGCGAACAAGCGCGTCGGTATCGTTATATTTTGTATAATCTTCGAGCCAGTACTTGATTTCCCAATCAATCCCGCTCGCGCCCAAATCCCGGACGCGCACGATAGGGCGAATCTTTTGCGAAACATTTTCGATTTGACGGACGGCTTCGCGGACGATTTGAACGGTTTTGGCGGGCGAATTCGTGTAAATCGTATTAAAGAAAACGAGCCGCGCATTTAAATTTTCGCGCGGCGCAACCTCAATCGCTTCCTTACCCAAAACGCTGTTGCTGATAATCAGAAACTTATTTTGAAACGTGCGAATTTTCACGCCGCGCCAGGAGATATTTTCAATCACGCCCGTTCCCATATTCGGAATAGAGATGACATCGCCGATTTGAAACGGCTGGTCGGCTTGTATCGCTAGTCCGGCGAAAAGATTGCCCAAAGTGTCTTGCAAAGCGAGACCGATGATAACGCCTAAAATCGTCGAAGTGGTAAAAAGCGCGGCAAGGTCGACATTCGGATACTGCGAATTAAAAATTATAAAAAAAGCGACGATATAGACGATGATGGATAAAACATTTTGCACTAAACTCGATATTTCATAAGCACCCGAACGAAATGCAGTGCTGAAAATCAAGGTTCGCAAAAACCGTACTATTGAAATTATCAAACTCATCCACAAAATAACTTTTAGGATGCGGAAAAGCTGGACGAGAAGAGAAACAAAGGTTTCCGCCATCATACCTTCAGTTTTGCCGAACACACCGGAAATATATTCGTTGACCGCCTGCTTAAATGAAGCGATGTTCGCACTCAAAAGCTCTTCAACAAACGGAATCAGAATCAGCAGAAAAACGATGACTCCGGTAAATAAAACAAAGAACAAAACTTTTCTTCGCAGGCTGAATTTTTCCATAAAAAAGTTTAGAAATCAGGAATCGGAAGTCAGAAGTCAGAAATTAAGATTCAGAATTCAAAACTCGAAATTCCAGATTTCAGAATAATATGCGAGGCTTTCAATACTGATTTCTGACTTTTGATTCTTGACTTCTGAACTATTAAAAAATATCAACAATCGTCGTCGCAAGCAATAAAAGCGACAGAATCGAAACGATAATCGTAATAATCCACGCCACGAGATTAAATAAAAAGCCGTTTTTGTATTCGCCCATAATCTCGCGGCTGCTGGCGAGTGAAACTATTGCAACGAGAATGAACGGAAGCAGCAGACCGTTTATGCACTGCGTAAAAAGTAGAAGTTTGATTTGCGGAATGCCCGGAATCAAAGCGACAATTGAGCCGATTAGAATCAATGACGTGAAAATACCGAGAAATATCGGTGCTTCGCGGAAGCTGTGCGAGAGACCTTTTTCAAAACCGAGTGCTTCGCTGACCGAATACGCCGTGGCAAGCGGCAAAACGCCCATCGCCAGCATTGCCGCACCGAAAAGTCCAACGGCAAAAAGATATTTGGCATAAACGCCCGCCACCGGAACAAGTGCCTGCGCGGCGGTTGCGGCAGAATCGAGTTCGGTAATTCCCTGTATATTAAGAGTTGCGGCGGTGCAGATGACGATAAATGCCGCAATCGTGCAGGCGAAAATCGTCCCGACAATCACGTCGGCGCGGACAAGCGGATAATCTTCCTTATCCAGACCTTTTTCAACTACCGAAGACTGCACATAAACCTGCATAAATGGCGTGATAGTTGTTCCGATAAGTGCCATTACAGTAAAAAGATAACCGGAATCGAAACTAAAACTCGGTTCGACCATTTCGGCGGCGACGGTTGACCATACGGGTTTTGCCAAAAAAGCCGAAATCACGTAACCGAAAAACACGAGCGACATCGCCAGGAAAACTTGCTCGATTCGTTTTTGCGTGCCTTTGACGACGAGCCACCAAATTGCCGCCGCGGTCAGAGGAATTGTGATGTAGCGCGAAATGCCGAAAAGCTCGGAAGCCTGCGCGATGCCGATAAACTCGGAAATAATCACGCCGATGTTAGCGATTAAAAGCGCGGACATCACCAGCGTTGTCCAGCGTACGCCGAATTGTTCGCGGATTAAATCCGCCAAACCTTGTCCGGTGACGACGCCCATCCGAACACACATCTCCTGCACGACGATTAGACTGACGGTTATCGGAACGAACGCCCAGAGCAGCGAATAGCCGTAGCCCGCACCGATGGTCGAGTAAGTCGCAATTCCGCTGGCATCGTTTCCGGCGTTAGCGGCGATAATTCCGGGTCCTAAAACGGCAAGATAGGCGTAGAATCTATTGGAAGACAGACTGCGGCGGATACGCGCGGGAAAGCGGCGCAGGTTTTTCACAAATTTTTTGTTGGAAAACCGCGTAAAAATCATTGATTCTACTATCGCCTTCGTTCATATTTTAGAAATGTTAAATGCTTGTGGAAGACAATGTTAAAGCAAACAATGTCTACCTACCGATAATTAGCAAAGTTTGAATATAACGCGATTGCGATGAAGAGAAAAGCGGGAAAACCTGTATTTTGAAAATATGTGAGCTAATCTAAAGAGATTGGTGAAGCTTTTGGAGTTTGGCGATGATTTCCGGCGCGTATTTTAGTTCGACAAGCGGCGCGAGTTGTTCAATTATGTAATGCCAATCAAGTTTTTGCTGCCGAACAATAACACTCTCGATGTCTGCCCAATCACGCATACGGTCGGCAAAGGCTTTCAAAACAATTAAATCTTCGGCTGAGCAAATTCTTAAAAATACATCGGGCAAATACTCTTGAAATGTGGAGCGTTCAACAGCCGATTCTTCAAAAGGAAATGCGCCCAAAGAAATATCAAATTCAACTCCGTTTTCAGATTGAAGCAGTAAAACTCTGTTTCTTAATGCAAACTGTGCCGCGTCGGGTAGTCTTCCCGTGTATGTTTCCAAAAGAGTTTCGATATAACTTTCTTCGCTGCCGAAGCCGGTCAGCAAAGTTAAATCGACATCTTCGGTTACTCTCGGCTCACCCCAAGTCTGTAAGGCAAGCCCGCCGATAAAGCAAAATTTCCAGCCGTTCTCATCGCAAAAATCCTGCATCTTTTTTGCTTCTTCGACAAGGTTAATCATCAATTTTTAACCTATTCATCAATTGGTGAAATTCAACTAAACCCGATGTCGGATTTGTCTGGCGATTTCTAATCGCCGAACGATATGCCGAATCAAGAACCTGGATTGAAGTGATTGTATTGGCGGCTTTGATTTTATTACGCCGTAATTCTTCTAAAACTTTCCCTGTTTCCTTCCAACCATCAACCCAAGCCCGAAGTTTTTCTTTTTCGTTTTCCATTGTCTTTATTTTATCACAGAAAAAAGGCTTGCTTGACGTTAGACACAACCCTTTTTACACTTAGAGAAGAAATCCAAAATCTAAAATCCAAAATCGAATATGGCACACAATCTTTTCAACACCAGACAAACATTCAAAACCGGAACGGGCGAAGACGGCATTTTTTACTCTTTGCCGCAACTCGAAAAGGAAGGCATTGCGAAAGTATCATGTCTGCCGGTTTCGATTCGCATCGTTTTAGAATCGGTTCTCAGAAACTTCGACGAGAAAAAGGTGCAGGAAAGAGATGTTCGCAACCTTGCCAGATGGGGCGCAAACGACGAGCGCAACAACGAAATTCCTTTTGTCGTCGCTCGCGTTATCCTGCAGGATTTCACGGGTGTTCCGCTTCTCGTCGACCTGGCGGCGATGCGTTCGGCGGTTGCCAAACTCGGCAAAGATACAAGCCTGATTGAGCCGCTCGTTCCGGTGGATTTGGTGATTGACCATTCTGTGCAGGTCGATTACGCGGGTTCGGAAGACGCATATCAAAAGAATATGGAGATGGAATTTCGGCGTAACGAGCAGCGTTACCGATTTCTAAAATGGGGAACGCAAGCCTTTGACGGTTTCAGCGTCGTGCCGCCGGGAATCGGGATTGTTCACCAAGTCAATCTCGAATATCTGGCAAAAGGCGTGTTTGAACGCGACGGCGTTTATTTTCCCGATACTTTGGTCGGCACTGACTCTCATACGACGATGATAAACGGTCTTGGAATCGTCGGCTGGGGAGTTGGCGGAATCGAAGCGGAAGCCGGAATGCTCGGACAGCCCGTTTATATTCTTACGCCGGATGTTGTCGGCGTGCATCTGTCGGGCGATTTGCCGCAGGGCGCGACCGCGACGGATTTGGTTTTGCGCGTAACGGAAATGCTTAGAGAGGCAAAAGTCGTCGGCAAATTCGTCGAATTCTTTGGTGAAGGAGCGCAAAATCTTCCCGCGACCGACCGTGCGACTATTGCAAATATGGCTCCCGAATACGGCGCGACGATGGGATTCTTCGGTGTTGACGAAAAGACGCTCGATTATTTCAGAGCGACGGGCAGAAGCGAAGAACATATCACAACGATCTGCAATTATTTCACTGCCCAAGAGATGTTCGGAATTCCCGTCAAAGGCGGCGTGGATTTCACGAACACGCTTGAACTCGATTTATCGTCAATCGTTCCCGCCGTCGCCGGACCGAAACGCCCGCAAGACCGTATTCCGTTGACCTATTTAGACGAAAGATTCGGCGAATTATTTGTCAAACCGCTTGCCGAAGGCGGTTACGGCAAACAAGCAGAAGATTTGGAAAAGCAATTTATGGTGACGATGGGAACAAATGTTTCAACCGTTGCCGTCGGCGGCGGCGCACAATCGCCCGCAAGTATTCCATTGCCCGTTTTAACAACTCCCGCTTTAAGCAACACGACTCCTGAAAATACCAACGTCACGACCGAAATCGAGATGATGAACAATCGTCCGACACCCAGCCGCGTTGAAGACGCGACATTAAATGTCGAACAAACAACCACATCCATCGGACACGGCGACGTGCTGATTGCCGCGATAACTTCCTGCACCAACACATCGAATCCGAGCGTGATGCTTGCCGCCGGAATCTTGGCGAAAAAGGCGGTGGAAAAAGGCTTAAAAGTTCCGCCGTATGTCAAAACATCGCTCGCGCCCGGCTCGCGTGTCGTTACCGAATATCTCGAAAAAGCGGGTTTGCAGCCTTACTTGGAAAAACTCGGCTTTAATCTCGTCGGTTACGGCTGCACGACTTGTATCGGAAATTCCGGTCCGCTCGACCACGCCATCGAAGAAGCGATTGTCGAAAACGATTTAATCGCCGCGTCGGTTTTGTCGGGCAACCGTAACTTTGAAGCCCGCGTTCACCAAAATATCAAAGCGAATTTCCTGATGTCGCCGCCGCTCGTCGTCGCTTTCGCGTTGGCGGGAACAATTGTTCAGGATATGAACGAAACGCCGCTCGGACAAGATACGGACGGAAACGACGTTTTTTTAAAGGACATCTGGGCTTCGCTCGACGAAGTGAAAGACGTTCTGCAAAATGCCTTCGACCCCGAAACATACAAGAAACTTTACAGCGAGTTTGCAGAGCAAAATCCTTTGTGGAACGAGATTCCTTCGACCGTCGGCGACGTTTATCAATGGGATAAGGATTCGACTTATATCCAGGAGCCGCCGTATTTTGAAAATTTTACGATGGAAACCGGAAAGTTTTCGGACATCAACGGCGCACGCGCTCTTGCCGTTTTCGGTGATTCGGTAACGACCGACCACATCTCGCCCGCCGGTTCAATCAAACCGAGTTCGCCCGCCGGACTTTATTTACAGGAACGCGGAGTCGAACCGATGAACTTCAATTCTTACGGTTCGAGGCGCGGCAACGACCAGGTAATGCTGCGCGGCACATTCGCCAACGTCCGCATCAAAAATCTGATGGTTGCGCCGAAGGAAGGAGGTTTTACCTGCTTTCAACCCGACAGCGAAGATTTGACGATTTACGATGCGGCGATGAAATACAAGGAATCGGACACGCCTTTGATGATTTTTGCAGGTCAGGAATACGGCACGGGAAGTTCGCGCGATTGGGCGGCGAAAGGCACGATGCTGATGGGCGTGAAAGCCGTCGTCGCGCAGTCGTTCGAGCGTATTCACCGCTCGAATCTCGTCGGAATGGGCGTTTTGCCGCTGCAATTTAAAGAAGGTGAATCAGCACAGAGCATAAATCTCGACGGCACGGAAACATTCGATTTAATCGGACTCGAAGACACAGATGTCAGACCGCGCCAGAATGTAACTTTGCGCGTTCATCGCAGCGAAGGCGAAGCGGAAGAAATACAATTAACTCTGCGGATTGACACGCCGATTGAACTCGAATACTACAAAAGCGGCGGCATTTTGCCGTATGTTTTGCGTCAACTGATTAACCAATAAACTTATGCGAAATCTTGCCGTCAAACAAAATTACACTTTGGAAGAATATGCCGAACTCGAAAAGTCTTCGGAAGAACGGCTCGAATACTTTGACGGCAACGTCTGGAGTATGGCTGGCGCGAGTCCGACGCACGAGGAAATCGTCATTAACACGGCGACCGAACTCAAAAACAAACTGCGCGGTAAAAATTGCCGCGTTTTCGGCTCGAATCTGCGCGTTAAAGTCCCGATTTACAAACCGTATCGTTATCCTGACGTAACCGCGCTTTGCGAGCAGCCAATTTACGAAGACTTTTACGGCTTGAAAATGCTAATCAATCCGAATTTGATTGTCGAAGTTCTCTCGGATTCGACCGAAGCGTTTGACGAAAGCGATAAATTTACATATTACAAATCAATCGAAAGTTTCACCGAATATCTTTTAATCTCTCAAAACCGCCCGCACGTCGCGCTGTTCACCAAGCAGGACGAGACGGTTTGGCTGCACCGCGAATATAATTCTTTGGATGAATCCGTGTATTTATCTTCGCTCGATTGTGAAATATCGCTGGCGGAAATTTATTCAAACATCGAATTTCCCGAAGTAGAACATCCGCGCTTTCCCTTTGAGCGCGAAGATTTCAGGTAGCCTCCGCCGCAAAATTAGCGAACCGTGTTAATCACATAAGTAGTCCGACAAAAATGTATTAAAATATCTGCTGTATGGGCAGAGTTATCAAAATTGAAATAAATGATCGTCAGCGAAGAGAATTGGAAAAGGGCTATCGTCACGGCAAAAGTCACGCCTTTCGCACTCGCTGCCAG
>DATLXD010000393.1:0-1594 GCA_035575965.1 Pyrinomonadaceae bacterium
CTTGAACGTGGGAGCGAAAATGCCTTCTTTTTCGCTCAAAGACAGCGACGGCAAAAGCGTGAGCAGCGATGATTTGCTCAAACAGGGTAACCTCGTGCTGGTTTTTTATCGCGGCGCGTGGTGTCCGTTTTGTAATCTTTATTTAAATAACCTTCAGAAAAACGCCGCTGCTATAAAGGAAGCGGGCGGAAACATCATCGCCGTCTCGGTCGAAAATCCCGACAAATCTACGACCGTCGCCAGGAAAAACGACTTGCAGTTTACTGTTCTGAGCGACCCGCAGTTGGAAATGGCGCGGAAATTCGGCATCGTTTACGAGCTTCCGAAAGAAACCGACGAAACCTATAAATCCAAAGGTCTGGACGTTGCCAAAAATAACGAGATGGAAAAAGCGGAACTGCCGCTCGGCGCAACCTACATCGTTAATCGCAAGGGCGAAATCGTCTACGCCTTTCTCGACCCGGACTACAAAAAACGCGCCGAACCGGAAGTTATCATCGAAAACTTGAAAAAAATGGAAAATTCTGCCGAAAATAAATAATTCGGGATTTGTCCTTTATCAAGAATAGAGCGAATTATTTTTCGGCATTAAATTACGGGCGGCAATTAATGCGCTCGCAAAATCAACATAAGGGGTAATAATAATGTCATTTCAAATTCACACGACAGAAACCGCACCGGAGAAATCGAAAGAGATTTTGGAAAGCGTCAAATCAAAGCTACTTCCTCATCAGTTAGAGTTTCGGGCATTTGCGGCTCAAATGGTATCGTTTCGGCTAATTTTTCTTCACCCTCGTCGACGAGCTTTATCCTTCCCATTTTCTGAAGTCGTTTTGAGTTCAGGTGATACATAATGGTCGCCAGCCACGCCCGGCAGTTTGTCCCCGTTTCGTAACGGTGAAAAGATTTTAGCGCCTGAAATAACGTTTCCTGGACGAGATCTTCGGCTCCCTCACGGTTTCTGGTCAGCCACATGGCAATCCGGTACAAATCGGGCGTTAAAGGCATCGCCTCGGCTTCAAAATCGCTCCATTTCTTTTCCTTCGTTTCCAGTCGCTTTATTCCGAACATTCCTGCTTTACCCTCGCCATCAACAATAAGCTTCCGCTTATAAAATACTCGATAAATCGAAAATTATTCACGCCGGGCAAAAATTTTAATTCCCTCTCCCAAAATAAAAAAAAACGGAAGAAATTTACAGCGCGGGAATAATACCGAATAAAAAAAGCCTTTTATTTGTGAACGCGCTTAACAAAGGCAAATTCAAAAACACAAATAAATCAGAGGAGAAATACAAATGAGAAAAATTACAACCCTGATGTTGTCAGTCGCGCTTGCTTTAACTTTTTCAGTCGCTTCAAGCGCCTTCGCTAAAACAAAACCGACCGTCGTCATTATCAAAGCCGAATGGTGCAGCGCCTGTCAAAAAGTTGATCCGATTATGCAGGAGCTAATGAAAGAATACGGCGGCAAAGTCAACTTTGTCATGCTCGACGTAACTAACGACGAAACGACCGCCCAAGCAGCCGCGAAAGCAAAATCTCTGGGATTGAGCCGATTTTTTGAAGCCAATAAAAAAATGACATCAACCGTT
>DATLXD010000394.1:0-4340 GCA_035575965.1 Pyrinomonadaceae bacterium
TTCAGCCGCATATTTGTCGTATTTTGAAAATTGTCTTTGAGCGCAATCGGCTGGAACTTCGGCAAAAAAGCCGTGCCGCCGGTTTCGTCAGCGAACTTTTGCAAATTCGATTGTCCAAAAAGACTACCTTTGTTTAATTGATAAGAATTTCCGCCGGGATTTATCGAATAAAAAACCGCGTCGGCATTTTGCAAAGCCTGCAAAACTCTTCTTTGTTCGACGATAGCGGCTTCATTGCGACTTTTAACCGTCAATTGATAAAGGCTTTTCGAGTCAATCGTATCTATTTTTTTACCCAAACTTTGATATCCGTCTTGGATTGCACTGCGGATTCTTTCACTGTTGGTATCTTCACCGTCGGAGATTACAACAATCACTTTTCGTCTGCCCTGCGGCGCGTTTTTCTGCAAATAAGCGGCGGCGGCAAAAACCGAATCATAAAAAGCGGTGAATGATTTGGTCGGCTGAATCGATTTTATTGCGACAACGGATTTATCAGCCGAATCACGTGCTTGAATCAGTGTCGGGTTTGCGCCGATGCTGAAAATTGTGGCACGGTCTTCGGGACGCATCACTTCCTGCAAAAATTTAGCGGCGGTTGCCTGTTCAAATTGAAACATCGCATCGGTGCTTGCCGAAATATCGAACAGCAGACCAATTTCAAGCGGAACTTTTTCGGCATCCGAAACCTGCTCTATCTGTTGGATTTTATTTTCTTCCGAAACGCGAAAATCCTCTTTCTTTAACCCTAAAACCGACTGACCGTTTGCATCTAAAACCGAAACGGGAACGACTACCAGCCGCGAATTTACTTTGATTATTTCACCATCGTCATCGTTATCGGTTTTCGGTGTCGGAGTTGGTTTGACAGTTTGAGCAACAGCTGAAAAAGCGAAAGTAAAAATTAGAACGAATAAAAAAGTTGCTTGTTGACGTTTCACCTTTTTTTACCTCTAAAAAATTATAAATCTGATTTTTGTAAATTTGAAAATGATTTAGGACGTTTGAAAAAGGCAAAAGGTGAAAAGGTTTTGCGCCGTTTTCACCTTCATTTTGCCCTAACATTTACGTTTTAATTACTGACTGTCGGTTTTTCTGACTTCTACGTCTTGGTTCAAGCCTTTGCTGACCGTTAATTTGACTTCGACGCGACGATTTTGTTCGCGTCCTTCACGAGTCGAGTTATCGGCAACTGCCTGAGCTTCTCCGAAACCGAACGAAGTACCGATGCGGCGAAGCGGAATGTTATGTGTCTCAATCAAATAATCAAGTACAGCTTGAGCGCGACGACGGCTCAATTCTTTATTTTTCTTTTCGTCTCCGTCCGAAGACGCGAAACCTGTAACTTCGATAAGATAACCTTTCGTAGTTAGAGCAGTTTGCGCAATGGTGTCGAGATTTTGTTTGCCTTCCGGCAAAAGAACTGCGCTTCCGACTTTGAAATTGATAGTCTGAGTTGATTGAACGACATAATCGTCCACCGACGAGATTCTTTGATTTGTCGCATTTACACCCGCGATTGCTGCATCCGCAGTGTCTTGCGCTGCTTTCGCGCCGCCGCGAGCCGCATTGGAAACCGCCATCAATTCATCTATCTGCCCGGAAATGCGTTGCGCATTCTGCTCAGTCTGCGTCAGACGGTCTTCAGCAGGAGCGACGCGGCTTTCGATTGATTGCGCAACAGCTAGATTGTCTTTTGTGAAACGAACTTTTTCAGCCGAAAGATTACCGGCATTGTCGCCGCGTCCATCAATTTCCAAATTCAAGCCCCGAACAATTTGATTAGCAGCGACGATGTTACCGCCGCCGAAAAATCCACCTTTGGTTTTGACGCTAGTTGCGGATGTCAGCATAACACTCGTATTGACACCGGTTGCGTCACGAACTACAATTTTATCGTTGTCTTTAGCGACAACTACGCCTTTTAATTTGATTTTTTGACCGGATGTAACCGAGCGAGTTTGCGCGTCTTGTGCAACCGTGCGAGGTTGCGCGTCTTGCGCGACAACGCTTACGACTCCAATAAACATAGCCAAAAGTAATGCCGGAAATTTTTTTAACATATATAGAACTCCTTATTAGAAATTTGATGTTTGAATAAATCCTTAGTTATGACGATTTTGAGATGAATCGGGTTGTCAGATTATAAAAGTTTTTGTCAATCCTGATAAATCTCTACAAAATTCGTCTTAAACATTTATTAAACAGTTGGTAATATCAATTCAAACACTCCAACAATTTTCGTGCCAAAATGTTAAACAAAACGTAATTTACTGAATAAGCACAAATTAGCACATTTTAAAGAGTAAAATTTTTGCCGCATAAATCGAAAATGTTTTGTTTGCGGACAACACGGAATATAAAAGTTGTCTGCTTTTAATTCGTTTGCGCGATAAATTTAATCCGTCAATCTACAAAGCGAACTGCGTTGTTTCAAGATATTCCTTCATAAAAGATAAAAATTTCTCAGCATCCGCGCCGTCGACGATTCGATGGTCATAAGTTAAAGCGAAGTAAGCCATCGAACGAATCGCAATGTAATCGTCGCCATCGGGCGTGGTCAAAACCTTCGGACGTTTTTCGATTGTGCCGACGCAAAGAATCGCAACTTGCGGCTGATTGATAATCGGCGTTCCGAAAAGTCCGCCGAAAACTCCCGGATTCGTTATCGTAAAAGTTCCGCCCTGAACTTCATCGGGCATTAATTTTTTCGTTCTTGCGCGGTCAGCCAAATCGTTCGCCGCGAGCGCAAGACCGGTAAGCGAAAGCGTGTCGGCTTTTTTTATAACCGGAACAATCAAACCCCAATCGAGCGCGACCGCCATTCCCAAATTTACGTCGCCTTTATAAACAATCTGCTCGCCTGAAACTTGCGAATTAACAACCGGGAATTTTCGCAAAGCATTGGTTGTAGCTTGAAAAATAAAAGGCATAAAAGAAAGTTTCGTTCCGTAACGCGACTGAAATTCCAATTTGTTTTTCTCGCGGAACTTCGCCACACTCGTCATATCAATTTCATAAACGCTTGTTACATGCGCCGAAGTCTGTTTCGAGAAAGTCATATGTTCGGCGATTTTCTTGCGCATCACCGACATCGGCTCAACCTTATCGCCGACCGAAGCGGAAGTTTGCGAGGAGGCATTGTAAACTTTCTGTGCCGGTTGTGAAGCGGTTTGCGGTTGTGGGGTTGGCACAAACATCGGTGCGGTCGGCGCACCTTTGCGCAGTAAATCCTGCGGCTTTAAAGCCGCGCCCGATTCGATAAAAGACATAATATCTTTTTTCGTTACGCGCCCGCTCATTCCAGAACCTGCAAGCCGCGAAATATCTATGCCGTGTTCTTTGGCGATGTTGCGGACGAGCGGACTCGATTTGGTTTTCCGCAAATCCTCAATTGTTTGATTGCCGTTTGATTTGCCGTTTGTTGATTGTCCGTTTGAGGATTTTTGCGCGTCTTCGACTGCGCCGTCACGACCGTAATCGTAGCTTCTGCCTTCGACTTCCTCTATTTCTTTTATATCTTTCCTTTCTTCGACAGGCATCGAAGCAATAGTTTGCGCCGTTTGTTTTACAGATGAAACATCTGCGCCGGTTGCCTGCGCGGTTGATTGTTCGGCTTGTTCTTGACTTTGAGCTTTAGACTTTTGACTTTGAACTGCGCCCGCGCCGTTTTCGCTTCCGACAAAAGCAACAGCCGTCCCGACTTCAACCGTCTCGCCTTCCTGGTAACGAATTTCGAGCAGCGTTCCCGCCGCCGGTGAGGGAACTTCAGCATCAACCTTATCGGTGGAAATTTCCAGCAAAGGTTCGTCGCGTTCGATTTTATCACCGACTTTTTTCAGCCATTTTGAAATCGTGCCTTCAGTTATGGATTCGCCCATCTGCGGCATCACGACTTCCGTTGAGTTTTCAGAGGTTGCAGGAGTTGCAGAGTTTCCAGAACTTTCAGAAGTTGCGGAGTTTGCAGAACTTTCAGAAGCTGTCGTTGCGGTTGCAATTTGTTTTTGTTCAATCGGTTCAGGCTGTTTAATTTCTTCCGCAACCGGTTTTGCTTCTTCAATCGTCGTTTCAGTCTGACTGCCGACCGCTGACTGCTGACTGCTGACTGCGCTCTCGCCTTCTTCGCCGACAATTGCCAGCGCCGTTCCGACTTCGACCGTTTCGCCTTCCTGGTGACGAATTTCCAGTAAAACGCCAGCCGACGGCGCGGGAACTTCCGCGTCAACTTTGTCTGTGGAAATTTCCAAAAGCGGCTCGTCCCGCTCGATTTTATCGCCGACCGCTTTGTGCCATTTCGATATAGTTCCCTCGGTGATTGATTCGCCCATTTGCGGCATCAC
>DATLXD010000395.1:0-2417 GCA_035575965.1 Pyrinomonadaceae bacterium
TTTAAAACTCATAGTTCCTCCAGATTTTTAGTGTCGTTTTGAAAGCGAAGATAGCTTAATGGCGAATTCAAAAAATTTGACGCACGTTGCGTTCCATTTTGATTAAGAGGCGGTTTTACGATTCAATTGCGGAAAACCGCCTACAAAAATCAGTGCAAATGATTACTTAAAATCCGACAGATCATAAAAAATTCAAATTTTCGGAAAAACTTTGTCAAAGGTAATTTTGATTATTATGAAATTACAAGCCCAGTTACTAATTTAATCGGACAAAATCATGAGTCAAATTCAGCAAAAGTTGCTTTTGCGGCAGTCGCGCCCATTCCGACAGCACTGCTGAGTGTCGGTGCAACCGGATTTGCCACATCGCCGACGGCAAAAACTCCTTTGACGCTTGTCTGGCAGCGGCTGTCGATTTTTATGTAGCCTTGTTCGTCCAAATCGATTTCCCCGCGAAAAATTTCAATATCGGGCGCGACACCGATGCGAATTAAAATTGTCTGTGTCGTTAAAATCTGTGTTTTATTTGTCTTTAGATTTTTTAATTCGACGGCTTCGAGCTGTTCGCTGCCGATAAATTTAGTAACAGCAGTTTCGGTTAAAATTTCAATTTTCGGATTTTCTGAAACCATTTCGACAAATTCTTTTCTGGCGCGAAAATCTTTTCCGCGATGCACTAGAAAAACCTGCGCCGCCGTTTCTGCTAAAATCAAACCGTTTTCAAATGCCGCATCGCCGCCGCCGATGATAATAGCGGTTTTGCCTTCCACAAAATCTTGGTCGCGCTTGCCCGATTGAATAATTCCTTTATTTTGAAATTTTTCTTCGCCTTCGACGTTTAACTTTCGACGTTTGACTCCGGTGGCAACGATTATCGCACGGGCAAATAGAGTTTCGCCCGTTTCAAGCATAACCGATTTTCTCTTGAAATTAACTTCGCTTACTTTTGTTTTAAGACGAGCCGTAAAATTGCGCTTTTCAGTTTGTTTGACAAAAACATCGCGCAGCTCGCGCCCGTTTTTTGCTTCGATGCCGAGGTGGTTTTTTATCTCGTTATAAGTCCAGAGCAGTTGCCCGCCGAGTTCGGCGTTTGATTCCAAAAGCAGAGCGTCGAGTCCGAGTTCGTCGCACCAGAGAGCCGCTGAAATTCCCGCCGCGCCGCCGCCGATAATGATAACGTCAAAATTCATTTTCTTCCCTTTTTTTCACAAAAAAAATGTCAATCGCGCTCCGTGAAATTAGTGCTTTTTGTCAATGAAATCTTGGGTTATTTCGTTGTGGTGTCCGGGCGATTAATGCTCGAACAATCGAGGTGCGAACGAATAAATTCGTTTGCGTTTTTGAAAATGCCGCTCAGAAACCTGAACGGATAATCGTGTCCGAAATCATAGAAAAATCCTTTAACGTCAATGCCTTTTTTCTGCGCCGCGTCAAAGACGGCTTTGCCTCCGAAAACCGGCGTAAGATGTTTCATTTTCAGATAAAATCCTTTACCGGACGGAACGATAAAATCTTCGCTGCCGTGAACAATCATCAGCGGAACTTTGTCGCCGCCTTCCAAATAGGCTAAATCGTAAATCGCGCCCGAAAGACTGATAACGCCTCGAATTTTCTCTCTTTTGGCAAGCCCGCCGTATTTTCTAAACAAATCTTTCGGAATTTCTTCATCGTCGAGAAAAGCGGCGTGAAGAGCGGTTATCGCACCGGAACTTCTTCCGATTAGAAAAACATTTTCCGTATCAACGCCTAATTTTTCCGCGTTTTCAAAAATATATTTAATCGCTTCGCGCACGTCCTGCGTGGCTTTGTAATGCGTGTCTTTTAATGTTTCATCTTCGATTTTCGGCGGCTTGAGATCAAAAGGCGAGGTCAGGCGATATTGAATTGCGGCAGTGATAAAACCCTGTGCTGTAAAATTCGGCACTAAAACATTTTCGCTGAATTTCGCATAGCACGGCTCAAAAGGACAAAAATCTATAAAACCGCCGCTGTGGACACCGATAATCAGAGGTCTTTTTTTGTTTGGTAAATCGTCAATGGGGCGAACCAAGCCGATGTTGAGTCGCTTTTGTTTTCCCTTCGCGCTCAAATAGTTTTTATAAATGTAATTCTCCAGTTTGCCTGCCGTCGAATTCGTTCTGGTATTTTGGCAAAATGTTTGAGAATACGCTTGCAGATTCGCGGAAAAAAGCAAGATTATGAGTAAGGTAAAATTTTTTTTCATCTCGATTTATAAAAACGGAACATCTCTCTTATTTCTTTGGCGGATTGCTCGGACGAATCTCGACTTTACTCGGCAAGGCGCGCTCATTCATATTGAGTAAATCCAAAACTGTTTGTGCAATGTCTTCGGGCTGAAGCTGCCAGGATTTTTCCGCGTCGGGCGTGTCGCCGCCGAAGTAAGTATTGACCGAACC
>DATLXD010000396.1:0-2868 GCA_035575965.1 Pyrinomonadaceae bacterium
TCAAAAGCCCGGATTGATTTTATCTGTGAATTAGGCTGTCGCTGCTGCACATTGATAACGTCCGATTTTGAAAACGGATTTTCTAAAATTTGTGTTCGTGCAGTGAAATTTGAAATAAAAAATGAAATTGTCAGTGATAAAACTAATAAGATTTTTCTCATAGCTAACCTCAAAGTTTGGAAATTTTGAAAATCAAAGGAATTGCTCTCGAATTATAACTCACGAACGGAGTTTTGGCTAGAATTTTTGTTCACCCGTTTGAAGCATTCCGCCCGCCTTGAATGTTATTGAACTCCGGTGGTTGATTTGAGATACGCGAAGCCAAGTTTTATGCCCAACTACTTAAAAAATTTCAATTATATTTTACAAAAAGGAATAAAACACGAGCGTTGCGGATTAAACTGTTAATAGATATTTTCCTTTCGTTGTCGAGAATTTAGTATGAGCGGTTTGAGCGGTTTTGGAAACTTGACTTTTTTGTAGTTGTGTTTTAGATTATTCGGGCAATGAATATGAAACTCAGTGCATCCAAGCAATTGGAAAATATCATAACAAAAAGGGGGAAGGCAATAATGTCTCGTTTAGCACATTCTACAGGGGAAAATAAAGCGCATTTGCAGCAACGCATTATGGCAAGTCTTCAAGTGCAGGCAAGTTGGATTGACGCAGATAGCGGGAACACAATTTTAGTGAACGGAATGACGGAAAATCTCGGTGAAAACAGTGCTTTGATAAATCTGGAAGTTTTGCCGCCTGTCGGCAGCGAGGTAACTCTGCGGATAATTGATGAAGAAAAAACCATTATCGAAGTTCCGACGCAGGTTATCAGAGTCGAGCGCGACCCGAGCAAGCCGCTAGCCGCGCTTTCCGTTTTGGAAAATTTGAAGAAGTGGAGACAAATCGCTTTAACTGCCGCGCAAACCTGGGTAACCAGGCATTGGCAGTTAAATTATGATGAGGAATGGGTCAACTAGATTCGTTTTTCTGTGACTTTTTATAAAAATTAAGAGCGGAGAAAGTTTCAAACAAGTTTTCTCCGCTTTTGATTTGCAGCTAAATCAATAGGCAAGGCAAACGAAAAAAACTTTCAAAGCATCTTTAGAACAGATGAAAAAGATAATCTCCGTAATTTTTATTTTATTTTCGCTTGGATTCGTTTCAGCGCAGGAAGCTCAACAAAAACCGTTATCGCAAACCGAATATGTCAAAATGCTTTATGATTTGCAAAAAAATCCGGGCAGAAAAGATGAGCTTGTCGATACCGTGCGAAAGCGCGGCATCGGTTTTGATTTGACCGACGGCTTGCGCGGTTTGACGACTTCCAAAAGCCGCAACGATGCGGAACTAAAACGCACGTTGGAAGAAGCGGCACGCCGCCGCCGAAATCCCGAAAAATCACAGCTTCCGACGGAAAAAGAAGCGGCTGAAGTTTTGAGCAAATCGAGACAAGCGACTTTAGCGGCGGTTGAAGATATGCCCGATTTTGTCGTCAAACAACAAGTTGCGCGTTCCGCCGCGTATGCCGGAACAAATAATTTTCAAAATCTAGACCGCCTGGTCGTCGCCGTCAGTTATCGCGCGAGCGGGCAGGAAGAATACAAAATCCTATCGCGCAACGGTATTTTGGAAAACAATCCGAAGTCGAAACAAACTTACGAAGAAGTCGGCGGAACGAGCTCGACCGGTGAATTTGTTACGGTTTTAGCTAAGATTTTCAAACCCGAAAGCGACGCGGAATTTAAAGTTGTTGATACTGACATTATTCGCACGCGCCGCGCTCTGGTTTTTGATTATTCAGTAACGCGCGAAAAGGCTCGACAAGTTATTATCGCGGCGGGAAGTTTCGACGATACGGCGATTACGGGAATGAAGGGCAGGGTCTGGATTGACCGCGAAAATTTTCGCGTTTTGAGAGTCGAAAGCGCGGCGACCGAAATTCCCGAAGGCTTTCGGATTCGTTCTGCGAATAGAACGATTGATTATGATTGGGTAACGATTTCAAACGAAAAGTACTTGTTGCCGCTGTTGTCGGACGTGCGCCTGACATCGAGAGAAAACAGGCAGATTTATGAAACACGCAATTTGATTCGTTTTAAGGATTATCAGAGATACGGCTCGGAAGTTAAAATTTTGGATGACGACGAAACAGTGCCGGAAGAGAAAAAGCCGAACCAGTAAATTAAACTAAAAATTACGAGTGAAAAAGCAAAAAGCCGAAAGAAATTTCGGCTTTTTACATTGATTCTAAAGGGTAATCTGAAGCAAAATCTTTCAGTTTATTAGAATATTAAAAACTATTTGCTGCTTGCGATGCTAGCCGTTTTTTTTTCGCCTGTGTCGTTGACATAAGTCAGCCAAGGCGCGTTGTTCGGAGCAGGACGCTTGCCGTGGATAACATCGAAGAAAACGTCTTGCAACTGTTTCGTAATTTCTCCGCGTTTGCCAGTGCCAACCGTGATTCGGTCAACCGAGCGAATCGGCGTAATTTCGGCGGCTGTTCCGGTGAAAAATAATTCGTCGGTGAGATATAAAGCGGCACGTTGGATGTTTGTTTCTTCGATTTCGATGCCGAGTTCGCGGGCAATAGCGATAACCGAATCTCGCGTAATTCCCGGTAAAATCGAAGCACCGAGCGGCGGCGTGAGGAGTCTCCCGTTGTTGACGAGAAAAAGGTTTTCGCCCGAACCTTCAGAAACATAACCTCTGTCGTCAAGCGCGATGCCTTCAGAAAATCCGCCCAAGATAGCTTCCATTTTGATAAGCTGGGAATTCATATAATTCGCACCGGCTTTGGCGACGGCAGGAAGGGAATTTGAAGTGATGCGCGTCCAGCTTGAAACGCAAACGTCAACGCCCGTTTCCAGAGCT
>DATLXD010000397.1:0-2566 GCA_035575965.1 Pyrinomonadaceae bacterium
GAGGCGACGTTTTTTGTCAGCTTCGTATTCGCTGTAATTACCGTCGAAAAACTCAACTTTTGAATCACCTTCAAACGCTAAAATGTGCGTTGCGATTCTGTCCAAAAACCAGCGGTCGTGGCTGATGACGACGGCGCAGCCGGCGAAATTTTCGAGTGCTTCTTCCAAAGCTCGCATCGTATTCACGTCCAAATCGTTGGTCGGTTCGTCGAGCAGTAAAACATTCGCGCCCGACTTTAACATTTTCGCCAGATGAACGCGGTTGCGCTCGCCGCCCGAAAGCTGCCCGACGCGCTTTTGCTGGTCTGTGCCGGAAAAATTGAAGCGCGAAACGTAAGCACGGGAATTTACTTCGCGTTTGCCGAGCATCAGCAAATCCAAGCCGTCGGAAATTTCTTCCCAAATTGTTTTGTCTGCGTTCAAAGAATCGCGTGATTGGTCAACGTAACCTAGCTTGACGGTTTCGCCGACTTTGAAATCGCCCGCGTCCGGTATTTCCTGTTCGGTAATCAAGCGAAATAATGTTGTTTTGCCTGCGCCGTTTGCGCCAATAACGCCGACGATTCCGCCGCGTGGCAAAGAGAATTCGAGATTTTCAAACAGTAGTTTTCCGTCGTAGCCTTTGGCAACTTGCTGCGCTTCGATAACCGTATCACCGAGACGCTCGGCGACGGGAATAAAAATCTCCAAATCTTCGGCGCGTTTTTCGGATTCCTGCGACGCGAGCGTTTCATAATCGTTGATTCGCGCTTTCGATTTCGCGTGACGACCTTTGGGCGACATCCGAATCCATTCGAGTTCGCGTTCCAGAGTTTTTTGACGTTTGTCTTCGGTTTTTTCTTCGCCCTTCAAACGACTTTGCTTTTGTTCGAGCCACGAAGAATAATTTCCCTTCCAGGGAATTCCTTCGCCGCGGTCGAGTTCTAAAATCCAACCCGCGACGTTATCAAGAAAATATCTGTCGTGCGTAACGGCGATAACCGTTCCTTCATATTTCTGCAAATGCTGTTCGAGCCAGCCGACAGTTTCCGCGTCCAGATGATTCGTCGGTTCGTCCAGCAATAAAATATCAGGCTTTTGCAGCAGAAGGCGACACAGCGCAACCCGACGTTTTTCGCCGCCGCTCAAGTTTTTAATCGGAGTTTCCGGCGGCGGACAACGCAGCGCGTCCATTGCCATTTCCAGACGCGAATCCAAATCCCAAGCGTCCGAAGCGTCGAGTTTTTCCTGCACTTCGCCTTGCCGCTCAATAAGTTTATTCATCTCGTCGTCCGACATCTCTTCGCCGAACTTCATATTGATTTCTTCAAACTGTTTGAGAAGATTAACTGTTTCCTGCACGGCTTCTTCGACCGTTTGCCTGACGGTTTTTGTTTCGTCCAGCTTCGGCTCTTGTTCCAAATACCCAACCGTATAACCTTGTGAGAATACGACTTCGCCGTTAAATTCTTTGTCCGTTCCGGCGATGATTCGCAAAAGCGAAGACTTTCCCGAACCGTTTAGACCGAGAACGCCGATTTTCGCGCCGTAAAAAAATGATAAATAAATGTCTTTCAGGACGGGTTTTTTATCGTAAAACTTGCTGACCTTGACCATCGAGAAAATTATTTTGTTTGGTTCGTTATTGCTCATAAAGTTATTAAATCATTTAATCGCAAAGTATGTGAAATACTCCCAAATAATTTATAGATTTGAACTACAATGATATTATTTACTACCTAAACAGTTTAAGAGTAGATATTTTCAATATGAAACCTTTGATGTTGTTAATGCTTGTTTTTTTCATTGGATGTAACGAATCAAAAAATATTATTTCCAGAAATGAAGTGTATTCTGAAGCAAAGAATCTTACTTCAATCAAAAGCCTAGTTAACATTGGAATGTGTGCAGGACTTTGCGTTTATACGATTCAAATCGAGAAAACTAAAGTCATTTTCACTCAAACAAACAATGAATATGCCGGTGTAGTAAGAGAAAAATCTTCTGAAAAAAGATTGGAAGGTGAAATTACCGATAATGAATGGGAAGAAATATTACAACTAGTAAATAAAACTGAATTTACCTTATTGCCTGAAAATATAAAACGCCCTAATGAATCAGATTGCGGCAAAATGCTTTTAGAAGTAAATTTCGACGGTGGTTCGATCAACAGAATAGCTTATGAATGTTATCCTCCGCCCGAATTACGTAAATTAGAAACAAAACTTAGCGAAATACGCGAAAGATTCAGAAAAAAATCAAATCAAGAAAGCAATTAATCCTTTAATTATCTTTCAAATTAAAACGCAAACCGACACGCACGAAACGCGGCGCGGCGACGGTCCGATTCGGCGTTAAGCCGATGTCGTAACGATTATCGAAAACATTTTCGATAGCCGCGAAAATTTCTAAATTTTTTCTTACACGATATGAAGCAAAAGCGTCAAGCGTGAAAAACGGACGAAGCCGCAAAGTGTTTAAATCGTCTTCAAACTGCGCGTCGGAAAGTCGCGCCTGCAAAGAAAAAGAAAGTTTTGTCTGCGGACGATAAAAGGTTTGAAAAGTTAGTTGCTGACGCGCGATTTGC
>DATLXD010000398.1:0-2056 GCA_035575965.1 Pyrinomonadaceae bacterium
CCAATCAAACTTGCATTCGGACAAACCGTTGTTTTCTTGCGAACTTGAAAGAAAACAGCCGGGGTCAGTCAGTCATTCAATTTTAGATTTTGGATTAAATTCAAAAACCGAAGTCTGAAAATAAAATAATGAAATGCCAGAATTTACAATTTAATCTGTCGGTTTATCTGGATGACATTTTGACGGCTGAGGAACACGCGAGCGTGGACGAACATTTGGCGCAGTGTCCTTTGTGCCGGCAGAAATTGGCGGAGTATCAAGCGTTACGCAACAGTTTGCGGGTGATGGCGCGTCCTGAACTGCCGAATGATTTATTGGTTTCGGTGAGAAATCGTGTTGCGTCGGAGACCGGAACGATTGAACGAAAACCGGAAAGCGTTTTTACGGAAAATTTCCGCGAATGGCTGTTGATGCGTTTTATGCCCTACAGCGTTGGGACGGTTGTTTCTGTGGTTTTGACGTTTGGACTTTTGTGGGCATTACTTCTCGATGCCGATAAAATCGGACAAAATAACGAAATTGCCAGACTTCAACCGATTGGCAAATCAACTGTTTTGCTCGCCAATCCGAATTCGGGCTTGAGCGAAGCGGAATTCGGAACTGCGAATTTTGACGCGCCGCGCCTTGCAATCTCCGGCGAATCGCCTTCGGTCAATCCGCAGGGTGCGTTGATTGCTTTAACCAAGTCTTTCGTGCGCGGAAAGATGAAGGATGATGAAGTCGTGGTCGTCGCGGAAGTTTTCGGCGACGGTTTAGCCAGAATTGATGAAGTCGTCGAGCCTTCGCGCGACCGCCAAGCCGTGCGCGAGCTTGAAAATGCTTTGAAATCAGACCCGAATTATGCGCCGCCGTTCGTTCCCGCTCATCTCGACCAACGCTCGGATACGGTGCGCGTCGTCTTCAAAATTCAGAGTGTCAATATAAACACGCATTTGAAACCCAAGCGAAGGTAGCTCTTCCTGCAAGCTCAATCTTTCCTCACTTCTTTCCAAGCTCGACCGCTCTTTTGTAAGCCGCGTAAATCGCTTTCGATAAAACCGTCCGCAAACCGCCTTTTTCCATCTGGTAAATCGCTTCGGCTGAAGTTCCGCCGGGCGAAGTTACCATATTGCGCAGCTCTGCCGGATGCTTGCCCGATTCGATGGCGAACAGAACCGAGCCAAGTATTGTTTGTTGGACGAGTTCCTGGGAAACGTGGCGCGAAAAGCCGAGGTGAACTCCTGCGTCGGTCATCGCTTCCATAAACGTAAAAATATAAGTCGGACCGGTCGCGCTCAGAGAAGTCGCCATATCAATCATATTTTCGGTTTCCACGAAAATTTCTTTTCCGAGTGCCGTCAGCAATTCTTTAACCTGCGCTCGATGTTTTTCGCCGACTTCAGAACTGCAAGTCCAAGCAGTCATTCCTTGTCCAATTTGCGAAGGCGTATTCGGCATCGCGCGAACAACCAGAGCGTTGTCGAGCGTTTCGGAAATTATTTGAACGGTCGCGCCCGCCACGATTGAAATGACAAGCTGTTCGGGCAAAACGACGTTTTTCAGTTCCGCCAAAATATGTTTGACGCGCTGCGGTTTGACGCACAAAGCAACAATTGAATCATTCGTTCCGACAGCTTTCACCGCGTCGGCGTTGTGTTCAAACACTTGAATTTTATGTCGTTTTTCGAGTTCGGCGCGTCTTTCGCCGCGCGGATGCGACGCGACGATTTGGTTCGGCTTCACTAAATTTTTTCGCAAAAGTCCGGCGATGATTGATTCCGCCATCACGCCGCAGCCGATAAATGCTAATTTACTGTCGGTTAATAGTTTGTTCATAAGCAAGTCCAAAGTCCAAGTTGCAGATTTTAATTTAGTGCGTAGCACAACATATCAACTTTAGACTTTGGGCTTTGGACTTTGGACTCATTCATTCGTAGCTCAAGGCATCAACAGCGTCGAGCCGCGCGGCGCGAAGCGCGGGATAAAGTGCGCCGAGTGCGCCGCCGATTAGTCCAGCAACGAGCGTTACGATTAAAACAAGCGGGCTTATTTCGACTTCCAGAGTCGTCACGCGGGC
>DATLXD010000399.1:0-2801 GCA_035575965.1 Pyrinomonadaceae bacterium
TAAAAAGTAGCAGTCAGCAACCGGAAATTAGAAGTCAGAAACTTCAAGTTTGCGATTCGAGTTCAATTTGACTTTGGACTTTGGACTTTAGGCTTTGGACATCCGCGTCTTTTGCATAAAGATTTGGCTCGCCTATCGGGCGCGTGTTCCAACGCTTGTGAATCCACATCCATTGGTCTGGATACGCTCGGACAAATTCCTCGATTTTCGCCGTCATCGCCTGCGTCAAAACTTTTATATTTTCTTCCGCATCTTCGCTTTTGGGTATTTCAAGCGGTTCACAGGCTTTTAAAAGATAACACTTTTTATCTTTTTGCCAGACGGCAAAGGCAGGCAAAACAGTCGCGTCCGTGTATAGCGCGAGTTTGGCAACTCCGGTCGTCGTCGAAGCCGGGAGACCAAAAAAGTCGACAAAAATCCCTTCGTGTTCCTGCGTGTTAAGGTCAGCCAAAATGCCGATAAATTCGCCTCTTTGAAGCAGCCGGAGCATACTCCGCGCCGAAGCCTTTTTGTCAATCGTGCGGCTGCCGAGCGCGGTTCGCATCGTTTCCATCATGTTTTCGAGCAAAGGATTATCGAGTCGCCGCGCAATGACATTGACCGGAAAACCATAGGCGGAAGAAACAATATGCGACAATTCCCAACCGCCGAAATGCGCCGTAAAAAGAATCTTTCCGCGCTTTCTCGCCACCGCCCGTTGGAAATGCTCAATGCCATCTATATCAACCATTTCGCGCACTCTTTCAAGAGTCAGATGAGAAAGATGGCTGAGCGTTCCTAACTGCCTGCCCAGAGATTCAAATGTGCCGCGCAAAATCTTTTCGTGTTCCGTTCGGGAAAGTTCCGGCAAAGCCATTTCCAAATTGCGAAAGCCGACAAATCGCAGTTTTTTTGCAAATTTATAAGGAAAGAAGGAAAGCATTTCGCCGATTTTCATTGACCACGCAAGCGGAAAAAATCCAAGTGTGCCGAGTGCAATACGCACGGCATAATACTCCGAGTAAATTTGCAGTTTCCCTTTCTGTCTCGCCATTATTTGCCCTAACTTTGTAATGAGTTGCGATTTGCGCCAGCCACTGCAAACATCTTGTTGTTAAAATACTCGCTTTTGAATTTAGCTTTGCGTTCTGTTTTCAGGTATTCTTCGGGCGTTAATCTTCTTTGGAATCGCGCTCATTTTCTTTCTCCAATCCAACGCTTTGTTTCGACTATTTCATCAATCTTATTCTCTAAATTGTAAAGTTGTTGCGGAAAAACTTTTGGTGACCAATCTTTTTCAATTTTAATATCAGTAGAATCATTTTGTGTTGGTCTATCATTTTCCCAACATCCCAAATAATGATTTATAGTTTTTTCTTTTCCATTTAGTTTTATATTAATTTTTACGCTCGCACTATCAGAAACTTCCAACGGGCAATTAATTGAATCGCCTGTATATGAATCTTTCAGAGAAAAGAAATCTGCCTTTTCAATCTCGGTAATCAATTGACTAATCTTGTTCTCATCAACAAAGCCTTCTATTTTTCCTTTTGTTTTCGTAAAACTTATACCTTCAAATAAAACTTTGCCATCTGGATTAATATGCAATTTATAAGCAGGACAACTTCCGAAACATTCAGTTCTTTCCATTGATAAAGACAATTCCATTTTTTCTTTTTGCTGAGTTTGATTTACGTTTTGCTGAGTTTGATTTACGTTTTCAGTTTGCGAAACAGAATTTCCGCAAACCGCTAACAAACAAACAAAAATAAAGAAAAAACTTTTGAGACAATCATAAAATCTCCATTTTAAGCCGCAACTCTTTCCACACGATTGTAAACCGTATCGCGTTCGACGGCTTCAAAGCCCGCGTTTTCAATCATCGCAATCAATTCGGTTTTCGTCATTTTCTGCTCGCCGCCTTCTTCGACCGAATAGCTGTGGGAAAGTTCGCCGCCGTCGGTAATCGTGCCGTCAACGTCGTTTGCGCCGAAATGAAGGGCGGTTTGTGTCGTAGCTTTGCCGAGCATTACCCAATACGCTTTGATGTGGTCGAAATTATTAATCATCAGACGCGAAACGGCGATTGTCTTTAGATTATCAATCGCGTCCGGTCCCGGCAGACTCGATAAAGCCGTGCCGTTCGGATAAAACGCGAGCGGAATAAAGCATTGGAACCCGCCGGTTTTGTCCTGCTGTTCGCGCAATTTTACGAAATGGTCAACGCGGTCTTCAATCGTTTCGATATGCCCGTAAAGCATTGTCGCATTGGTTTTAAGTCCGGCTTTGTGAACCTTTCCGGCTAATTCCAACCAACGTGCGCCATCGCATTTATGGTCGCAAATTCTTGAACGAGTCGGCTCGGCAAAAATCTCCGCGCCGCCGCCCGGACACGAATCCATTCCCGCCGCTTTCAATCGCTGGATAACTTCTTCGTCCGACATTTTGTAAAAACGCGCAAAGAAATCGAGTTCAACCATCGTCAACGCTTTCAAATGCAAAGCAGGAAATTCGCGTTTCAGAGACGAAAACAAATCGGTGTAATACTCAAACGGCAATTTCGAGTTCAAACCGCCGACGATATGCAGTTCAGTTGCGCCTTCGTTGACGGCATTTCGCGCAATCTCAATACCTTCTTCAATTGAATGTGTGTATGAGCCTTCCTGACGTGCGCGTTTATAAAAACCGCAGAATTTACAGTCGGCAACGCAGATATTCGTATGATTAAAATGCCGGTTCACATTAAAATAAGTCGTCCGTCCGTGCTTTTTCCGACGCACAAAATCGGCGAGTTTGCCGAGCGCGTTCAAATCGTCGGTTTT
>DATLXD010000400.1:0-4894 GCA_035575965.1 Pyrinomonadaceae bacterium
GCCATCGGAATCGTCGCGCACACGGCTTATCATCTCGGCGCGATTCGGCAAATGATGAAACTTGCAAAAAACGATGAAACTTTGACGGATGTGGAAAAATAGTAATAACTTGATTTTTTCGCACAAAATTTCAAATTTTCATTTTGCACCGTTTTCGACCTGAAATTTCTACAATTTTCTTACCATCACCAAATCAGTCTGCGCGTCTGAGCCAAGCTGGAAAATATGTTTGCCGACTTTTGAAAAACCGATTTTTTCGTAAAACTTCTGCGCCCGAAAGTTAAACTCCCAAACGCCGAGCCACATTGTTTGATAATTTTTACCAGTCGCTTCGGCAAAACATTCGTTCATCAACTTTTTTGCGATACCTTTGCCGTGAAATTCGTGCGCGACATACAATCTGCACAGTTCAATCGGGTTTTCGTCAGCGACACAATCTTCTGCTGAACTTTCCTTCAGCTTCGCGTAGCCAATCATTTCGCTTTCGATTTCCGCGATGAAAAATATCGAATCTTTGTCAGTTAATTCCTCCTCGAAAGCCTCAACGCTCATAAATTCCGCGATATAAACTTGCATATCTTCGGGTTTGTTCAATGGGTTGGCGGCGAAAGTATCGTTGAAAATTTTTACTGCCAAAGGCGCGAGCGTTCCAGCATCTTGAATCGTGCCGCGACGGATTTTTAGATTTGTTTCTGACATTTATTAAATTGTTTGAATGAAAGTTTCGCTTTTCATAATGCGTTGTTTTTGTTAAATTTTTCAATACAAAAAGTTAAAAACAAGGGGAAATTTAATGCCAGACAAATCAACAAGCGTTTTTGAACGGATAAATCCGTTCGATGCGGAAACCGAAGACCTCAATGTTATTATTGACACGCCGAAGGGAAGCCGCAACAAATACAAATATGACGAAGAATTACAAATCTTCAAATTAGGCGGCGTTTTGGCTGTCGGACATTCTTTTCCGTTCGATTTCGGTTATGTTCCGAACACGCGCGGCGGCGACGGCGACCCGCTTGACGTGCTTGTTTTGATGGACGAACCGGCGTTTGTCGGCTGTCTAATTCCGTCGCGGCTCATCGGCGTTATCAAAGCCGACCAAACCGAAGAAGGAAAAACCGAGCGCAACGACCGTTTGATTGCAGTTTCGGCAGATTCGCGCACGCACAAGGATATAAAATCCATTAACGATTTGAACAAAACTCTGGTTGACGAAATCGAACATTTTTTCATTTCTTACAACGAAGCGAAAGGGAAAAAATTTAGACCGCTCGGACGTTTCGGCGCGATAAAGGCGAAGCAGCTGGTCGAAGAAGGAATAAAATTATCAAAAAAGCCGAAAGCTAAAAAGAAATAACCCGTGATTTTGAAAGAATCAACCGAAGCCGAAAAACGCAGGCGTTTTGTCATTCACGAACATCACGCGACAAATCTGCATTTTGACTTGCGGCTTGAAATGGGCGGCGTGCTGAAATCGTGGGCAGTACCGAAAGGTCTGTCGTTCAACCCGAACGACAAACGTCTGGCAATCGAAGTTCCCGACCACAGTTTGAGTTACATTGATTTTGTCGGCACAATCGCCGAAGGCAGATACGGCGCGGGGCGCGTCGTTATTTGGGACAGCGGCGAATATCTGACGAAAACAAATCCGCTCGAACAAATCGAAAAAGGAAGATTGAATTTTACTTTTTACGGCAAAAAGCTGCGCGGCGGTTTTAGTCTTTTGCAAATGAAAGATCGAAAAGGTCAATGGCTCGTCATCAAAAATCGTGACGAATTTGCCGATTTTGATTGGAAACTCGAAACCGTTTTAGAGCCAAAAGCAAAAACAGAAAAGAAAATTTAGCCACGAAAAGACACGAAAGAACACGAAATTAAGAAACAGAATGAATTGATTTTTTCGTGTCTTTTCGTGTTTGTTCGTGGCTAAAAAGCTCTGTGTCCTCTGTGTCTCTGTGGTGAAATGTTTTATAATAAAACTATGAAATTTCTGCATATTTCCGACATTCATTTGGGCTGCACGCGCTATCAATTAAACGAATCTCCACGCGATTTTTTCGATGCCTGGATTGATGTTTTGCAAAAATACGCGATTGGCGAGCGAGTGGATTTCGTCATCATTTGCGGCGATTTTTTTCACAAGCGCAACGTGCCGCCCGAAACGATGAATTATGCTTTTGCCGGTTTGAGTCTGTTGAAAGACCACGGAATTCCGTGTGTCGCAATCGAGGGAAATCACGACCAGAAAGCGAATGATACCGATTACAGTTGGCTGCGCTCGTTGTCGAATTGGAACTTGATAAAACTGCTTGAGCCGAAGAATGATAACGGAAAAATCATTTATAACGGTTGGGACGAAGAAAACGGCAAAGGTGGATTTATAGACATCGGCAACGCGCGAATTTTCGGCTCGAATTGGTATGGCGCGTCGGCAAATTGGGCGATTCCGATGCTGACCGAAGCGATGAAGGAAAATCAACGGACGGGCGCGTTTCATATTCTGCTGCTTCACACCGACGTTGAAGGTCATCAAACGCATCCGATTCCCGCGCTTTCGCTGGCGAATTTGAAGGAGCTAAAATCCGTTACGAATTACGTCGCGCTCGGACACACGCACAAGCATTACGAGATTGATAATTGGGCGTTTAATCCGGGTTCTTTGGAAGTTACGAGCATTGACGAATTCCGCGAAACGCGCGGCGCATTTTTGATTGAAGTTAGTGAAGATTTGGAAGTTACTGCCAAACATATCACAGATTATAAGCAGCGTCCTTTTCAACGCCTTTCGTTCGACGTTTCAGGTTTTGCCGAAGCGAAAGATATTACCGAAGCCGTTTTAGAAAAAGTAAAACTTGAAGCGCGCGTGTTTGATGAAAATTCTGGCGGGTCGCAGCCGATTATCGAAATCACTTTGCGCGGTCATCTCGGTTTTCCAAATTCAAATCTCGAACAGCAGAAAATCCGCGAAGAAGCGCAAAAAACGACGAACGCTTTGCACGTTCGCATCAAAAACCATTCCGCGCCAATTGAATACGCAGTGGCGGCAGATGTCGGCGAAGACGTTTCGCGCGAAAAACTTGAACGCCGCGTAGTTGAAGATTTAATCATTCGTGATAATCGCTTCAAAACGCGCGTCGAGGAAATGGCGGAGGCGGTCGTCGGCGCGAAACGTATGGCTTTGAGCGATGAAACGCCGGATAAGATTGTTGATTTTATTTCTTTAAAACTGTCATAAGAGAAATTATGAGAGAAGTTTTGCTCAATCTTTGCTTTTGCTTTTGTGCGGTAACTTTGCTTTTGCGCAAAGCGACTCGGCGGTTTTTACTTTTTTGAAGCAAAAGTATCCGGCAGTTGGTTGGAATTCTAAAAGTCAGATAAAAGGAGATTTTGATTACGACGGCTTAACCGATTATGCTTTGCGAGGCAGAAAGGGAGCAAAGTTGGTCGTCGGAATTGTCAAAGGCGCGGTAAACGGTAAAACTAAACATTGGAGGCTTGAATTTGGCGAAGATGCCGGTGACCAAGGCGGGCTTTGTTCGGTCAAAACCGCCCTAATAACCGTTGATGATATTGACAAGGATTACGTAAAGTTTGCCGGTGAATATATCGAAACCGAATATGCCGCGAGACTTAAAAAACTGCCGAAAAACAGTAAAGGCATTACTCTGTAAGACGGAGCGTGTGATTCTTTTCATATCCTCTGGGATAAAAAGTTAAAGCGATTCACCTGGTGGCGAATTTAGGTCTTAGAATTCAAATTAAATAAATGTCCGAAGCCTTAGAAAAAGTATCCGGCATCAAACATTTACCGTTGTTTCCTTTGCCGCTCGTTTTGCTTCCGAATGAGGTTTTACCGCTTCATATTTTTGAGCCGCGCTATCGGCAAATGCTAAAGGATGTTGCGCTAGATAAAAATTTGTTTGGCGTTTCGTATTTCGAGCCGCAGGAATCTTTTATAGAAAAGCCTGCGACGGGAACAATCGGATGCGCGACGGAAGTGCGCGAAGCGCAGACTTTGCCCGATGGAAGATTAAATATCTTGACCGTCGGCGTGATTCGTTATCGCCTTATAGATTATATTGATGCGGGCGAGCCTTACTTAATTGGCGATGTCGAGTTTTTTGAAGACTCTGAAGAAGACGCGAATCTTTTAAATCCTTTATCCGACGAAGTTTTCGCGCTTTTTAGACGAATTGCCAAAGCCGCGCATAAATTGAGCGGCGAGCGCGGAAGATTTCCCGAAATCCAAAGAACCGAACCGCAAGCCTTATCTTTTTTAGTAACCGCCGCTTTTAATCTGGAAAATGATTTGAAATATCAGATGCTCGAAACCCGTTCGACCGTTGAAAGACTTGAACGGCTGCGCGAAATTCTTTTAAAAGCAGTCGGTAAAATGGAAGAAAGCGCGGAAATCCACAAAATCGCCAAGACAAACGGACACAGCAAAAAAAAGATAAATCTTTAATCACACTTAACAAGACGCTTGGTTTTTGCAAAGTTTTATAAATTGAAATCAGGAAAGAAAATACAACTTGAAATGATTTTCGAGAGTCTTAGAGGTCAGTCATTAAGAAGAAAGACTTTCGGCAAGCTACTGAAAATGTTACCATATCAGCCAGCAAGATAGGAAGAGCTTTATTAAAAATATGAAACCAAGATTTTTCGCCTGTTTATTGATTATTTGTGCGTTTTGTCTGAGCATTTTCGGACAAACGCAAGCTAAAAACGAATCAAAAGCCACTGTCGCAAAAATATCAAAAGCCCAGTTTTTTCCGGTTTCCGAATTAAAGGAAGGAATGAAAGGTACGGCACGGACGGTTTTTCGCGGTAGCGAGCCGGAAGAGTTTACCGTCGAGATTTTAGGCGTTGTGCCGGGCGCAATCGGTCCGCATCA
>DATLXD010000401.1:0-4127 GCA_035575965.1 Pyrinomonadaceae bacterium
AGCCATCAAAACCGGATATGTAAAAAGTCCCGCGCCGACACGCTCTGTTTTGCCTTTCGATTTATCTTTGAACTGCGTCATTCGCTCGAGTTCGCCCATTCTGGCAATACAATTTAAAACCCAGGCGAGTTCGGCGTGTTCGGAAACGTCGGATTGGACGAAAATGGTTGAAACTTGCGGGTCAACGCCCGACGCCAGATAAATTCTGGCTAAATCCAAGGTTTTTTGCCGCAAAATTTTCGGGTTTTGCGGCAGAGTTATCGCGTGAAGGTTGACGATACAGAAAAAACTCTCAAATTCATTTTGCAGCGCGACCCAGTTTTTCAGCGCACCGAGATAATTTCCGATATGCAGATTTCCCGTGGGCTGTGCGCCGCTAAAGATGCGTTTCTTCATAAATCAATCTAAAACCAAGGCGTTACCAGAAGATATTCGACCAAATTAAAAACCGGCGTCATAATCAGGCGAATCAAACCGAAATAAATCAAAGCCATCAAAATCAAAAAGCTGTATTGTTCCAACAAATCGAAAACCGGTTGAAAGCTCGCGGGCAGAAACGTGCCGAGAACTTTACTGCCGTCAAGCGGCGGAAACGGCAGAAGATTGAAAATCGCCAGCGACACATTTAATAAAATCAAATTCAAAAAAAGCGTGGTAAATATTTTAAGGATGCCGTCCTGAATATTTTCCGAGGTAAAAACTCCGTAGGAAAGCAAGATTTTAAAGATTAAAAAACTAATTACCGCAATCAAAAGATTCGCTAAAATTCCAGCGATGGAAACCATTACGTTGGCAGTTTTGTAATTTGTCCATTTGCGCGGGTTAACCGGCGTCGGTTTGCCCCAACCGATGAGTGGAATGCTGCCGAGCGCGCCGCCGAGCGCGCCGAACACAAAACTGATAATCGGAATCAAAAGCGTTCCAACCGGGTCGGTATGCGCGACCGGATTTAAGGTTACGCGACCGAGCATAAACGCCGTGTCGTCGCCGAATTTGTGGGACATCCAGGCGTGCGCCGCTTCGTGCGCGGAAATCGCCAGAAGCAAAACCGCTATATAAATCACCAAGTTTGAAACCAGGTCCGCAATATCAATTCCACCCATTGTTTTTCTCCGTTTCCACAATTTCGAGTTGGCAAATTACCGCTCGTTTTTATTAGTGTCAAAAACAAAACTTTCCGTTGTTTTTACCGTTAAATTGTGCCATTCTTTCCAAACAAAACAAAATTAGAATATGAAAAAACACATTGTCTGCATCGCCAGTTTTTTCAAGGGGAATGATTTTTTTGAAGAATGCCGCGAAGCCGGTTGGCGCATAACGCTGGTTACACGCAAAAGTCTGTTGGACGAGCCTTGGGCATGGACGAGTTTGAGCGAAGTGAAAACTGTGCAAAACGATGCGGTTACGGAAGATTATATTCGCGTCGCGGCGAACATCGCGGGAAGACTTCGCAAGGATTACGCCGGAATTACGCTCTGTCTGGCAAACGAAGAACAACCCGACACATTTGGCAATACGGATGCGGAAATCGTTTACCGCATTTCAAAACCGAAGCACGTCGGACTGATTTTTCATTCGCAAAAACACAAAAGAATCGAAGAACTGCTCGGCATTTACACCGAGAAAATCTCGCGCGATTTACTTGCCGTCGCGCCGACCAAAGAAAGATACGACGACTGAAAACTATGCCAATCAGCTATGAAAATAGAAAAGGCGAAATTCATTATTTGAAAGTCGCTGCTGCCAAAAAAGGCGGTAAGAGATATTATGTCATCAAAAACAAAAATAATTACAAGCCGAAAGAATTAGTAAGCGAAGTTCCACAGGGCTTTGAATTTTACGAATTTCCTTCGGATGCACTGGTTACACTGAGAAAAATACTTAAAAGTTCCGTTAGCGATGAAGAATTTTCAATCGTTAATTCAGTAATGAAGCGTCACGAAACAGTTAAAGATTTCATTATTGACAAAGATGAAAACGCTTTGACGATTTACATTGACCGAATGGATAGAGAGCTATTCGAGATGTTGGACGATGAGCAAATCAGACAAATTAAAAGATACGATGATATTTTGAGATTTGAAAAGAGCACAGACGGAAATTATTTCGCGCAAAGATTTTGTCATATTTCAAGATATTACGGTTGGATTACGATTGAAACGAGCGACGACTTAAAATACCTAGCCGAAAAATATTGCTATCACATTGATAAAGAAAGTCTGCTGCAATTTTGGATAGAAGGCGAGGAAGATTGGTAAAAAATTAAGGTAAACTTGCTGGACTCTCAACATCGTTTCGCTTATTCTTACATCTTTTATGACTGCCGGAATTTCTGCACAAGCAAACTCGCCTTTGATTTTGGAACATAATCTGGAAAACTTTTTCGCGGAGTTGATGAAATACAATTCAGTAACCGAATTAGAAAAATCCGCCGTTTACCGAAAAATCAAACCCGAAGTCGAAAGAATTTTGAATGCCGTTGTGCAGGGAGATTTCGCCGCGCGGGAAATGTCAGAACCGCCTGCGTCAGCAGACGGGTTATTTGATAAAATTCACGCGCTGGCGTGGAATATCGAACGCGGAAACCGTTTCGGCGGAATTGTCGAAGCATTAAAGAATCACACTGAATTAAAAGACAAGGATTTGCTGTTGTTGACTGAACTCGATTACGGAATGGCGCGAAGCGGAAATCGTTTTGTCGCACGAGATTTAGCGCGAGAACTCGAATTAAACTATGCTTTTGCGCCGTGTTACATCGCTTTGCAGAAGGGAAGCGGCATCGAAGCAAACGTCGCGGGCGAAAACACGAAATCGCTTCACGGTCTGGCGATGTTTTCAAAATATCCGATGCGAAATACTCACGCCGTCGCGCTTCCGAACGGCAAAGACAAAATGTTCGGCAAGGAAAAACGGCTCGGATATTTACGCGCTTTGGTTGCCGACATCGAACATCCGGCGGGAATTTTTCGTGCCGTAACCGTTCATCTGGACGCGCATTCGTCCAGAAAACACCGGCATTTTCAAATGCGTATCGTGCTTGACCATTTGGAAAATTTACCGAGCCTGCCGACAATTATCGGCGGCGACTGGAACACGACGACTTACAACGCGCAAAGCGCGAATCGCGCAATTCTCGGTTATTTTCGCCGCGTTTTGATGGGCGTAAAAAACGTCGTGCGTAATCATTATCCGCATCCCGACAGATATTTTGAAAAAGGTTTGTTTCGTGAACTCGAAAAACGCGGTTTCGATTATAAAAACTTAAACGAAACGGGCGCGGGAACGCTGCATTACGATATGGAAAACGCCGCGTATAATACAAACTTGGGCGATTGGGTGCCGCGCTGGTGTTTTCCGTTTATATTTTGGGCGGCAAAAAAGGTCGGCGGACGAGTTTCGGCACGTCTCGATTGGTTTGCGGGAAAAGCGATTGAAGTTAAAGGAAAACCGAAAACCGTCGGTGATTTGGTTGACGCGGAAAATTTGCCGCTGTCCGACCACGATGCGATTACTCTGGATTTTGCACCCCAAAAAGATTAGCCAGAAAAATACACAAAAATCGCCAAGGAAAAAATGAAACCACAGATGGACACGGATAAACACAGGTAGAGCAAAGAAATTTTATTTACAAAATTTATTTGTGGCTTCTGCGATTTTTTGGCGGCTAATTTCTCTTTTGCTTATCAATATGGTTAAATTCATTTAGGAGAATAAAAATGCCAGAAGTAGCTTTTTGCCAAACAATTAGTTTTAACGCCGACAATTTTGAATATGAAACCGTGGGTAACGAAAACGGCAACGCGACGATGATTAAGTTTCCGATTGACCAATCCCGATATAGCGCAGGTGATGTCGTCGTGGTTTTATCGAAAGGTGAGGTAATCTTTCACGGCATCATCGGGAAAATCGAAGACGGCTTCGCCTACGCTTATGACCCGAAAGGCTCGCTGCTGCCCGCAACAGTTCAGTAATTTACGATGGCGGTTATAATCCGAAATCTAAAATCCAAAATTAATTTGACACTTTTGTCTAGGATTTCTATTATCGAATTTCGCTTGTGGGGCAGTAGCTCAGTTTGGCAGAGCGCGGCGTTCGCAATGCCGAGGTCAGGAGTTCGACCCTCCTCT
>DATLXD010000402.1:0-3488 GCA_035575965.1 Pyrinomonadaceae bacterium
TTTGACCGAACTGAGCATTGTGTGAATTTTTAAAATATTTTTTTTCAATCCAATGTGAGCAATGTCACAGACCATTCCCGCCTTAAATTATATTCTATTAAAAGTTATAGGCGGCACTGGAGCGATGTTTGGGACAACGGGTTAGAGAAATCATATCCGGCAAGTCCGTAGTTAAGTTAAAAAGGGATACCAGCCCGTAAATCAAATCTGAAACTGCTTTAGATTCGCCGCTTAAACTTTTTTAAAAAATCAAGGAGAATATTAATTATGTTCAAAAAAATTAAGTTTCATCGCATCGGCTTGCTGGCGACGGTTTTAGCCGTTTTCGGCGCGTTCGCTGTATTAAACACGCCGACATCGCAGACGCAGGAACGGATGGCGCAAAACAAAATGAAAATGTCGGCGGACGAAGTATTAGCCGGCTGGTCCGGTACGCCGCGCGAAGTGGCGATGAAAACCATGCAAAAATACGGTCAGCCGACCGGGATGACGCCGAATATGCTGGTTTGGGAGAACAGCGGACCGTGGAAGCGAACCGTCGTTTATCGTCAGGAAGTGACGCACAATTTTCCGATGCCGCACACCGATATGCTCGAACAATTTATTGATTACGGCGTCCCGGCTGATAAATTCGACGACCTTGCCGAGTATGACGGCAGCGTTGTCGTTCAGCGCACAGTCGGAGAAATGTCGGCTCGCTGCGACAAGGAGGAGATGAATTTTCTCGCTCTTAATTTAGCAAATGACATTGTGACGGGCAAGCGTTCGGTCAAAAACGCCAGAGATTTTTACGCCAAAACAGCGATGGCATTCAAAAACGGACAGATGTCGCCGTACACGCAAGGGCTGCAATTTCAGGTGCCGAAAAGCAATACAGCTTTTCCTGACCAGCCTGCGAAAATGATGGACATGAAGATGGATAAAAATATGAAGAATAAAAATTAGAAGCCATCTCAAAAACGATTCATTTTGAGGCTTTTAGAGTCGATTCTGCTTGAGTTGATTTTAAAAGCCTCATATAACCTTTAAACCGGTATTTCGCACGATAATTTAGTTATACGCCTGCGAAAATTGCTGAAAACAATTGTTAGTTTGAGGTAATTCTAAAAATTGTTTTACTGAATGTAATTGGTGCCTTTTATGATATTTTTTTAATAAATGAAGAGTAAAGAGGAAATATAAAATGCCGAAATATTTTGTTATAAAACTATCTTTATTGGGAATTATCTCTTCTGTTTTATTTACGGTCTGCGTGATGTCGCAGAATAAAAGCAGCCAGCGGGAAAATACGGATGAGCAAATTGCAGGCTGGAAAACAAACGTCAAAAAACGTTCTATTGAATTGAGTGAGATAATGTCGGGCGGCGTGCCGAAAGACGGAATTCCCGCCCTCGATGCGCCGAAATTTGTTTCGATCAATGAGGCAGGAAAATGGCTGAAAACAAACGAACCGGTCATTTCTCTGGAAATCGGCGGCGAAGCCCGCGCGTATCCCTTACAAATCCTCATCTGGCATGAAATCATTAACGACGAGATCAAAGGTCAAGCCGTAGCAGTTACATTCTGTCCGCTTTGTTACACCGCAATCGCATTTGACAGAAAATTGGAGGGAAAAGTTTATTCGTTCGGCGTGTCGGGAATGCTCAGGCATTCGGATATGATTATGTTTGACCGCCAAACAGAAAGTTGGTGGCAGCAAATTTCGGGTGAAGCGATTGTCGGCGATTTGACGGGCAAAACCTTAAATCAATTTCCCGCTCAGATCGTTAGTTTCGCGCAGTTTTCCGGGGCTTTCCCCGAAGGCAAAGTTCTTTCGCGGGAAACGGGTTACAACCGGGATTACGGACGCAATCCGTATGTCGGTTACGACAATATCGACCAAAAACCCTTTCTCCTCAAAGGAAAGACCGATGAACGCCTGCGCCCGATGGAAAAGGTCGTTACGGTCGAAATCAATAAAATTTTCAAGGCGTATCCGTATTCGATAACGCGCCAAAAAAGGGTCGTTCACGACCGCGTTAATTCCACTGAAATTGTCGTTTTTCACAGCGACGGAGCGTCCTCTGCGCTTGACGCGAGCGACATCGGCAAATCGAAAGACGCCGGTTCGACGGGAGTTTTTATTCCCGAAATTAACGGGCAAAAATTGACTTTCAAATACGATAACGGCGAATTTATTGATGAAGAAACCCGAAGCCGCTGGAACATCTTCGGAAAAGCCGTGAGCGGAAAACTCCAGGGCAAGCAGCTGCGACAAATCCGGCACGGCGATTATTTCGCTTTCGCCTGGATTGTTTTTAATCCAAAGACGGAAATCTATAAAGAAAAATAGCTTTGCTGGTAAGCAGGAATATTCTTTTATCGGAAATACTTGATTAAAGGGAAGGAAATTTTTAATGAATCGGACAAATAAAATAAACCGAAAAGGAAAACTATGGCTTGGATAAAAACAATTCCGTTCGCTGAAGCGAACGAACAACTGCGCGAAGCGATTCGCAAACAGCGCGCGCTTTTCCCGCCCGAATACGCCGCGCCGACGAGCGAGAATGAAGAATCAATCATTACTACACATACTTTGATTCCAGGTGCGCTCTTTCACGCCTTTTCGACCTTTGGAGTTTTGATGTCGCCCGATTTGCCTCTTTCGCGCAAGGATCACGAAATGATTGCGACGGTCGTTTCGATAAAAAATGATTGCCATTACTGAATGAACGCTCACGCAGAGTTGCTGCGTCGCGCGACATCGGACGATGAATTGGCGGATGCCATTCTCAAAAACTACAAAACCGCGCCCATTTCGCCAAGGGAAATGGTAATGCTTGATTACGCCGCCCAACTGACTGAAGATGCCACGAAAATTACGCCCGAAACGCACGAAACTTTGCGCTCAGTGGGATTTGACGATACGGCAATTTTGCAAATCACTTTGATTGCCTCGTGGTTCAATTACATAAACCGAGTGGCAGACGCGCTCGGCATTGGGAGACATAATGAATTTATAAAAGAGTAATTAATCGAAGATTTTACAAAAAAGAAAATCAAACCTAATAACTGAATTTCTACTGTTGCAGGATAATTAACCGCCAATAATCGAATTTAACCTATCGGCATAATCTTTGGGCAATTCATTGCCGAAATACTTCACTTCGCCCTTTTTATCCAGAAAAACCACCGTCGGCGTGCCGATTACTTTGTAGCTTTTGGCGACCGAAGAGTCTTTGTCTTTGGCGACCACGTATTTGATACCGAAATCCTTAATTCCTTCATTGATGCGGGCATCGCTTTCCCCGATGTTGATGCCGATAACGCGCACGCCCTTTGATTCAAACTCGGCGGAAAGTTTGTTGAGTTGCGGAGCTTCTTCCTTGCAGACCGGACACCACGCCGTCCAGAAAACCAGCACCGCGGGACTACCTTCCAAATCTTTGAAGGCAATCTTACTGCCGTCGGTTTTTTCGAGTTCAAAATCAGGCGCGATTTGTCCGATT
>DATLXD010000403.1:0-2403 GCA_035575965.1 Pyrinomonadaceae bacterium
ATTGACATCGGCGACGGCGTGGTGTGTTTGGAATTTCACTCGAAAATGAATTCAATCGGCGGCGACACCGTGCAAATGATGAATTTTGCGATTGATGAAGTCGAGAAAAATCACATCGGTTTAGTCGTCGGCAATCAAGGCGGAAATTTTTCGGCGGGCGCGAACATTATGCTTCTGCTGCTCGCCGCGCAAGAGGAAGAATGGGACGACATCAACCAGATGATTCGCGCTCTGCAAAACGCGGTGATGCGCCTGCGCTATTCGCCTAAACCTGTCGTAACCGCGCCTTACGGTTTGACGCTCGGCGGCGGCTGCGAAATTGCGATGCACGGCGACAAGGTTCGCGCGGCGGCGGAAACTTATATCGGACTTGTAGAAGTCGGAGTCGGTTTGATTCCCGCAGGCGGCGGCACGAAGGAATTGACGATGCGGGCGATGGATTTGGCAAAGCGCACGCCCGATGCCGACCCGCTTGCATTTTTGAAAAAAACATTCGAGCTAATCGGAATGGGAAAAGTCGCAACGTCGGCGCAGGAAGCAAGAAGTTGGGGAATTCTCCGTCCGTCCGACGCGATTTCGATGAACGGCGATAGATTAATTGCCGACGCGAAACAGGAAGTTTTGAATTTGGCATCAGCAGGTTATGTTCAGCCCGTCGAGAGAACCGATATTCTCGCGCTTGGCGAACAAGGGCAAGCCGCGATGAAACTTGCGCTTCATATGATGAAGCGCGGCGGATTTATTTCGGAACACGACGAATTCATCGGCAAGAAATTGGCAAAAGTGATGTGCGGCGGCGATTTGAATCATCAAACTTTCGTCAGCGAAAGACATCTGCTCGATTTGGAACGCGAGGCGTTTTTATCTTTGTGCGGCGAAAGAAAAACGCAGGAACGCATCGCGGGAATGTTGAAAACGGGCAAGCCTTTGAGAAATTAGAAACGCGAAAGGAGGATAATCTAAAATGAATACGGAAATTTCAAATTTGCTTTCAGAACTTCAAGTCATTTCCGACGATACGCAAAAAACTTTCGGCAATCTGACGGCGGAACAAATTAATTGGAAACCGGGCGTGGACGGCTGGAGCGTCGGGCAATGTTTCGAGCATTTGATAAAGACGAATTCGCTTTTCTTTCCCGAACTCGATAAAATCGCCGCCGGTTCGCGCAGAAATTCTTTTCTGGAAAATTATTCTCCGCTCAGTTCGTTTTTCGGGAATTTGCTGGTTAATTCTCTGAAAAAAGACACCAGAAAGTTTAAAGCGCCGACACAGAAAATCGTGCCGCCGAGCGAGATTGATGCGAACATCGTTAAACTTTTCACGGCTCACTAGGCTTAATTAATCGGAAAAATCAAATCAACAGAAAACTCCGACTGGCAGAAAATCAAAATAACTTGGCCGTTTATGAAATTGATGACTTACAAACTTGCCGACGGTTTTCAGGTCGTCGTCGAACACGAAAAGAGACATTTGCGGCAAGCCGGACGGGTAACAAAAACAGCAGGTTTTCCAAACAAATGACAGATTTTACAACACGCGCGTTCATTTTCGATATGGACGGAACTTTAGTTGACAATATGCGTTTTCACGGCGAGGCGTGGCAGAAAATGCTGCTCGAAAACGGAATCGAAGCAGACGCGCGCAAATTTCTCGTCAACACGGCGGGCAAAACAAACCGCGAAATTATTCCGAATTTCTTTGCCGACGCGACCGAAGAAAGATTGTTAGAACTCGGACTTCGCAAGGAAACCATTTACCGCGAATTGTTTCTGCCGCATCGAAAAGTTGTGGTCGGCGCAATCGAATTTTTGACGAAAGTCGAATCGCTTGGCGTGAAAATGGCGGTGGCGACAGCCGCGCCGGTGGCAAATATGGAGTTTGTTCTCGACGGTTTGGATTTACGCAAATATTTTCAGGCAATTACGACTGCCGCAGACGTTTCAAACGGCAAACCGAATCCTGAAATCTTTTTGAAATCGGCGGAAAAACTCGGTATCGAACCGAAAAATTGTCTGGTTTTTGAAGATGCCGTGGGCGGTTTTGGAGCGGCGCATCGCGCAGGAATAAAATCAATCGGCATTGCGACGGTCAATTCGATTGAAGATATATTAAAACTCGATTCGGTTGTCGCGGCATACGATGATTTCAGCGATTTGGAGCCGTCTCAGTTAGTTGAAAAGTTTTTGCCGTTTGAAACTTATGCAAATTGAACGGCTGCGCTGCGGTTGGGCGAAAAACGATTTGGCGATTCGGTATCACGACACGGAATGGGGCGTGCCGCTGCACGACGACAAAAAGTTGTTTGAATTTTTGATTTTGGAAGGCGCGCAGGCGGGTTTGAGTTGGGACACGATTTTGCGAAAGCGCGAAAATTACCGAAAAGCGTTCGATAATTTCGACGC
>DATLXD010000404.1:0-4633 GCA_035575965.1 Pyrinomonadaceae bacterium
ACTTTCGGAAACGGCTCGTTCGTCATTTTTAGGTGCGGATACTGCTTGTCGTCTTTTAATAAAACATTAAAACGCGGCTTGTGTTTTTTGATGAGATTCGATTCTAAAACGAGTGCTTCGACTTCATTGTCAACGACGATAAACTCCAAATCGGCAATGCGTTTGACAAGCTCGCGCGTCTTGCGGTCGTGTCCGCGATTCGATTGAAAATATGAACGAACGCGATTTTTTAAGTTCTTCGCTTTACCGACATAGATAATTTTCCCGTCGGCGTTTTTGTGAATATAAACGCCGGGCGCAGTCGGGAGATTTTTGAGTTTTTCGTCCAAAGTCATTTCTTAAATTTTAACGCAAAGACGTGAAGAAATGGAAAACGGAAAATGGAAAACGGAAAATACTCGGATTTAAAGTTTTGAATTTACACGGTTTTCTTTGCGTTCTCTGCGGCTTTGCGGGAAACTTTTTATGTTTTTATGAAAACGATTTTAACAACTTCGCCGACAGAAGCTGCTGAATTTATAAAAAACGGCGGAATTGCCGCTTTTCCGACTGAAACTGTTTATGGTTTGGGCGCTAGTGTCTTTGACGAACGAGCGATTGAAAAAATCTTTGAGGCAAAGCAGAGACCAAATGATAATCCGTTAATCGCGCACGTCGGAAATCTCGAAGATATAAAACTGCTTGTTTCCGAGATTAACGAAATTGCAGATAAATTTATCGAAGCATTTTTCCCCGCGCCTTTGACGCTGGTTTTGCCGAAATCGAAAAAAGTTCCGCTCGCCGCAACCGCCAATCTCGAAACAATCGGCGTGCGAATGCCGAGAAATAAATTAGCATCGGAGTTTTTACAAAAATGTGGAACGCCGATTGTCGCGCCGTCGGCAAATCTTTCGGGCAAGCCGAGTCCGACGACCTGGCAAGCCGTTTTTGAAGATTTAGACGGTCGAATTGATTGTATTTTGCAAGGCGAAACAACCGAAATCGGGCTTGAATCGACGGTTGTCGACTGCACTTCGGATGTGCCGTTGATTTTGCGAAGCGGCGCGGTTACGCTCGAACAGCTTCGAGAAATCGTTCCAGAAACGCGCGTTTATCAAATTAAAAAAGATGAGAAACCGAAAAGTCCGGGCTTAAAACACCGGCATTATTCGCCGCGAGGGAAAATCATTTTAGTTAATAAAAAATGGAAAGCGGAAAATGGAAAATGGAAGGCTTTTATTGGCTTAAACAAACCGATGCAAGAGTTTGATTCGGTGAAAGTATGCGCTTCGGTTGAAGACTACGCGCACGAAGTTTTTAATTTTTTCCGAGAGTGCGACCGCGAAAATATTGAAACTATTTATTGCGAAACGGTTGAAGAAAAGGGAATTGGCGCGGCTTTGATGGACAGATTAAAACGCGCTTCCGACAATTAAAGCCGTTATAATTTCCGATACTTAAAAATAGTCCCGTAAAATCACTCAAAAACAAAAAAGGATAAAGAATCAAACCGAATTCTTTATCCTTTCTGTTTTTTAATTGAAATGTTTTATTCGTAACTGCTCAGCGCGTCGCTTTCGCTGTCGAAGACATCGAAAACGGTCAAGAGTTTGGTAATCGCCAGAAGGTCTTGAATTTTTTGCGTTAAATTCAGAAGTTTGAGCGAGCCGCTTTCTTTATTGACTGCGGTGAAACTCGATACGAGTTCGCCGATGCCGCTCGAATCAACGTAGCCGACGCTGCCCAGGTTAAGCAGAATTTTCTTTTTGCCTTCGCCCAGCAGACGGCGAATCGTGGTGCGCAGCGCAATGCTGCCTTCGCCGATTGTTACCTTGCCGTTCATATCAAGAATCGTTACGTCGCCCGCCTGGCGTTCCGTAATGTTAAGTTCAGCCATTGTTATCTCCTCAAGTTTGAATTTTAGAAAGTTTTGATTGCCGATTTTAGACTAACTTCGCCTGTAAAGTCCATGTTGCGCAACCGATTTTTAACGCTTTTTCAGCATTTTTACTACCATCCCGCCTTCAGCGTGGTTTGACCATCCAACTTCGTCCATAAACGCACGCATAAATAAAATGCCGCGCCCGTTCGCCTTCAATAGATTTTCGGGGTTGGTCGGGTCTGGAACATCTTCGACCGCAAAGCCTCTGCCAAAATCTCTGACAATGATTTCAAGTCCGTCTCGTAAATTGGAAAACGTCAATTCGACCGGTTTTGTTTTATCTAAAAGATTTCCGTGTTTGACGGCGTTGGCGACCGATTCGCGCACCGCCATATCAATCGCGCTAAGCGCGTCTTCGCCAAAACCGGATTGTCCGGCAAATTCTTTCGCACGGACGGCGGCTGTTTCTACCGATTCAATCCGGCTCGGAAGTTCGAGTTCTAATCTGTCTTCGCTCACAAGTTTTTCTTTGCTTGTAAATTAACGGTTTTATGCGGTTTGTGTCAAGAAGGAAGTCGAGAATAATGTAAAATGGGAAATAAATATCTTTAATTTTCCATCTTCTACTTTACATTTTCCATTTTTTATTTCCGCGTCAAAATTTTCGGGTTGAATCTTTTTATCGACTAATTTCGTTATTAAAAATATGTCAATCGAAAAATCCATCGAAGAAAAAATCCAACAGGCAATTGCCACCGGCGAATTTGACAGTCTCAAAGGCGCGGGCAAACCGCTCGACTTAAACAATTATTTTAACACGCCGGAAGACGCGCGAATGGGTTATTCGATTTTGAAAAGCAACGATTTCGTGCCGGAAGAAGTTGAAATGCTCAAGGAAATGAACGGCTTGCGAGAGAAAATTAAATTCTGTGCCGAGCCGGAGGGAAAAACAAAAACTCGTCAAAATTCTCAACGAAAAATCGCTGGCTTTGACGCTGCTGTTGGAGAGAAGTAAACGAAAGAGGCGTTGAATTGTGTTTGAAAATTTTCCACCCCACGAAAAACCCGAAAAATACAGGAGAAAACTCTTGTGTTTTCGTCTTCTTATTTCTAAACTTGTTTCGCACAAATTTAATACAGTGAATTTACCGGCTGATTTCACTCGAAAAACGGAGAGTTTTTATGTCAAAAATAACTGCAGCTTTTTTGTTCGGTTTCTTTTCATTGGCAAGCGTTTTCCCGCAAAACACAGACAATGTTTCAAGAGCTAAAACACTCGTCAGCTTACTTGCGAAAAAAGATTTCGCGGCGGTTGAGACTTATTTCAGCGATGCTTTTAAAGCGCAGCTGACGGCTGAAAAATTAGCCGAAGGCTGGAACTCGCTCGCGCTGCAAGTCGGAAATTTCAAAACACAGAGCGACTTGAAAACCGAGAAACTTAAGGATACGGAAATCGTCATCGTAACGGTCGAATTCGAAAGAGCAACGCTGAATGTTCAAATGAGTTTCGACAAAAACGGCAAAATTGACGGACTTTCTATCAAACCTTTGCAAGCGCCGAAAAAAAATGCGGAAGTTTACAAAGCTCCAGAATATATTCAGCCCACTATGTTTCAGGAAAAGGAAATAACCGTCGGCGCTGGTGAATGGGCTTTGCCCGCGACTCTTACAACGCCAATCGGGAAAGGCAATTTTCCGGCTGTCGTTCTGGTTCATGGTTCGGGCGCGAACGACCGCGACGAGACACATTTAAATCCTGCAAACAAACCGTTTAAGGATTTGGCTTGGGGCTTGGCTTCAAAAGGAATCGCTGTTTTGCGCTACGAAAAAAGAACGAAATATTATCAGAGAGAATCAGCCGCGATAAAAAATTTGACCGTCAAAGAGGAAACGATTGACGATGCGCTGGCGGCGGTTGAACTGCTTCGTAAAACCGTAGGAATTGACCGCAAAAGGATTTATGTTCTCGGGCATAGTTTGGGCGGGTATTTGATTCCGCGCATCGCCGCGAGAGACAAACAGATTGCCGGATTCATCAGTCTGGCGGGAGCAACGCGCCCGCTCGAAGATGTCATTCTCGAACAGAATAATTATTTTGCAATGCTCGACGGCGCGGTTTCAAAAGAAGAGCAAGCCGGACTCGACCAGATAAAACAATTCGTCGCTAAAATCAAATCGCTCAAAGAATCGGATAGAAACTCGACTGAATTTTATTACGGCGCGCCTGCCGCTTATTACCTGGACTTGAAAAATTACAATCCGCCGCAGGACGCAAAATCTCTCAAACAACCGATTTTAATTTTGCAGGGCGAGCGCGATTATCAGGTAACGATGACGGATTTTCAGAATTGGAAGAACGCGCTCGGCAATAGAAAATCCGTTACCTTTAAAACTTACGCAAAACTCAACCATTTATTTATGTCCGGCGAAGGCACGCCGAGTCCAGCCGATTATGAAAAAACCAATCACGTTTCGGCGGAGGTAATCAGCGACATTGCCGCTTGGATTTTACAGCAAAAATAAAATAGAGTTTCAGGCACAAAATAATTTCAAAAAATGCGTGTTTTTTCTTGCTGAATGAACGCTCATTCAGTATGATGTTTGCAACTTAAAATTCAACGAACAGGAAAACTAAAAAATGTTACAAATCAGCAAAGCCGCCGTTTTGGGCGCGGGAACAATGGGCGCGACGATTGCCGCGCATTTAGCAAATGCGGGAATTCCGACGATTCTTCTGGACATCGCGCCAAAGGAATTAACCAAAGAAGAAGA
>DATLXD010000405.1:0-3154 GCA_035575965.1 Pyrinomonadaceae bacterium
GGTTTCGCAAAAATCGACAATCATCGCAAAATCTTCGCAAACTTTGGCGCACTCGGCGCACAGCGCGAGGTGCATTTGAACTTCAAACGAAACTTTTTTTTCAAGCTCGTTGTCCAAATACACGCTGATCAATTGTTGACATTTTTCGCAGTTCATCTGATTTCGGGGTAACAGCCTGAATAACTCTTCTTTCACGTTTTCGGCTTCAACTAATAGATTGCCGCATAAGGTTTTAAGTTGCCTTACAATTATTTTTTCCGCCTTGTTTAAGCCTCGTTTTGCTTGATAAGCAGACCGCGCAGTTTCAGACGCGCTTTGTGAAGTTGCGATTTCGATGTTCCGACAGAAATTTTGAGAAGGCGAGCGACTTCTTCGTGTTCGTAACCTTCGACATCGTGCAGCATAAACACGCTTCGGTATCCGGGCGGAAGCTGTGCAACCGCTCTGGTCAATGCGATGCGATCTAAAACCGGCATTCTGGCTTGGTTTTCTGTTCCCGGCACAATTTGTTCGGGAATCTCGCCGTCATCTGATGTTTTTTCGTTTTTGACGCTACGCCGCCGAAAGTGCATCAAAACCTGATTGACCGTAAGACGATGAAGCCAGGTGGAGAAAGCCGATTCGCCTCGAAAGCTGCCGATTTTACGAAAAAGCTGGATAAAAACTTCCTGCGTCAAATCTTCGGCTTCGGTCGGACTGCTCGTCATCCGCAGACAGAGGCTGAATGTGCGCCTGTGATAACGCTCGTAGAGCAACTCGAAAGCCGAGATATTTCCGAGCGCGGCTTTTTGAGCTAAATCGAAATCGGGCGCATCTGCTTTGACCGCTTCCGTCTCGGTGGACGAAACGGGCTGCAGTAAGGAAATGCTCGTGCTTTCCTCGCCCTGGAATACGCCGTCGCGTTTTACCGCTATCGAGGCTGAGTCCATAGTTACTCCTAAAAGATGATTGTCGGAATTTAATAATTTATCCGTGTCTATGATGAGATACCTCCAAAAGTCGGTTGCTTTTCGACCTATTTATTTTATGATGAGAAACTGAAAAGATAAATGTTTTTCTGAAAAATTTAACATTGTAAAGCTGATTATATAAATGTTATTCAGAAAAAACTTTAAGGAAAATTACACTAAAACTGTTTTTGAGTTGTTTGCGAATCCGCACAAAAATTTATCCCTGCGACGTTTGCGACTTTACAAGAAGTTTTCAAATAATTCCATAACCTGCAATCAAAGCTAATCTTAAGGTTTGAAATTTTTCGGCAAACCTTGCCACACTTCAAAATACTCGTGCTGCAGCTCGGCGGTTTCCATTGCAAATTTTGTCGGACGAATAACGTAACGCGACTCGAACATAAACGCCAACGTGCCGGAAAGTTTCTGCGGTTTTAATTCAGCATTTGACGCTTTTTCAAATGCTTCGGCATCAGGACCGTGCGCCGACATTTGATTGTGCAGACTCGCGCCGCCCGCGACGAAACCTTCTTCCTTGGCATCATATTGCCCAAAACACAAGCCCATAAATTCACTCATATAATTGCGATGAAACCAAGGAGGGCGAAACGTATCTTCCGCCACGAGCCAACGGTCCGGAAAAATAACGAAATCGCAATTTGCCACGCCGACTTCCGGCGAAGGCGCGGTCAAAACCGTATAAATACTTGGGTCTGGATGGTCAAAGGAAACTGAGCCGATTGTGTTGAATCTTCGCAAGTCGTATTTATAAGGCGCGTAGTTTCCGTGCCAAGCGACGACGTTGAGCGGCGAGCTTTTTATCTCGGTCGTCCAGAGATTTCCGCCGAATTTTGCCGTCAATTCAAACTCGCCGTCGCGGTCTTCAAACCACGCTTCAGGCGTTTCAAAATCGCGCGGATTTGCCAAACCGTTTGCGCCGATTGGTCCCAAATCAGGTAGGCGAAAATACGCCGCGTAATTTTCGCAGATGTAGCCGCGAGCATCGCCGTCGGGAAGTTCGACACGAAATTTCAAACCGCGCGGCAAAACGCAAATCTCGCCTGCACCGATTTCAACGATTCCCAATTCGGTCAAAAAGCGAACGCGATTTTTCTCCGCGACGACGAGCATTTCGCCGTCGGCATTATAAAAAAATCTGTCCGTCATATTTTTATTGCAAGCGAAAATATGAACGCCGATTCCCGTTTGCGCGAAACTGTCGCCGCAACCTGCCATCGTGACAATACCGTCAATAAAATCCGTTTCCGCTTCGGGCAAAGACTGCGGATTCCAGCGCAGTTGATTCGGCGTCGTAACGATTTGGTCGAACTTTGAAACAAAAAAATTATTTTCGATTTGCCGAAACGGACGATGCAGAACCGACGGCTGAATGCGATACGTCCAGGTGCGCTTATTCAAAAGGCGCGGCGTGGTAAAAGACGTTCCCGAAAACTGTTCGGCGTAAAGTCCCAGCGGCGCAACCTGCGGCGAATTTCGTCCGACGGGCAACGCTCCCTTAACGGCTTCGGTGGCGAATTCATTGCCGAAACCGCTTTGATATTTGAATTGTTCTTCGCTTGTCGTCGGTGTCATAGTCGGTTACTCAATTTCGTTTCTAAAACCCATAATCTTTTCAAATTCCTCAAAACTTTCAGCTATTAACCAAGCATGTTTTTCTTCCATTCCAATTAAAGGAATTGCAAAAACTTTTGAAGTTTCTAAGTTGAAAGCAAAAAATTCTCCGCTACCGTTTCCACCAAATCCAAAATAGTTCGGAAGATGTTTTTGAATCTCTGCATCTTGATTGGCTTGAACTAATTCCTCAATTTGCCAAAGCTCAAAGCAAAAGCGGTTGAATTGGCAAATCACCGTTTGCGCCATTATGATTTTTGAGAAAATTAATATAGTCTGCGGGCAAATTAGATGGAAGTTGAAGCAGAAATTTATCTAACTCTGCTTCAGCAGGTTTTTCACCTAATTCCAAAAAACCTTTCTTCATAAATCAAAGATTTCCACGTTTTCGTTGCTCGTCTTCAATCGAAACAAACAACGCTTTGAAATTTCCTTTGCCGAAACCTTTACAACCTTTGCGCTGCAGAATTTCATAAAAAACCGTTGGTCGGTCTTCGACGGGTTTGGTGAAAATCTGCAACAGATAACCTTCTTCGTCGCGGTCAACCAGAATTCCGAGCCGCTTCAAATCT
>DATLXD010000406.1:0-10059 GCA_035575965.1 Pyrinomonadaceae bacterium
TGATTTGTTGTGCGCGGCGTTGTTTTCACCGCGCTCTTTCGCTTTAAGGTCTGCTGACTAACGAGAACAGCAACAAGCCGCCGATGCCAAGCATCACGACACCAGCAATAATAAACTCCCACGATTTTTCAAGCGACACCCGTGACATAGATTTCAGTCCGTGCGAAGGCGACACGAAATAAATCAAACTCTTTAGCACCCAAGCGTAACCCATCAAGGTTAAAATTGTTGGAATGCCTTGCCACACAGTATGAAAGGCAACAATCAAAGCACCAAGCGGGAAATGGATAAAAGCATTGATAAAGCTACCAATCTCACCTTTGCTGCGTAAGTCGATAAAAAACTGCGCCCAAACTCGCGGCTGAAAGATGTGCGACAATCCGATAACAAAAAAGGAAACGATGGCGAGTTTTTGAATGGCTAGTTCCATATGTTTTCCTTCTCAAGCTAAACTACAGACAAGCGCACAACTTTGTATTCTGCTGAATTTCAGTTTTCTTATACCGAATTTTTATACTCCACTTTTTGTCTACGAGTCAATAAAATTCAGGATTTCTTATTAATTTTATGTGTTTTAACAAGTCGGCATAAATTTTTATGCCGACTTGTTAAAAAAATTCTTCTATCCAATAAAATAATTTACGCGGCTTTCAATTGTTTCCCGAATCTTCGCTAAACTTTCTTCCGAATCGGCTTCAAACCGCAAAACTAAAATCGCTTGCGTATTGGAAGCGCGAACCAAACCCCAACCGTTGGCAAATAAAATTCTCGCGCCGTCAATGGTGATAACTTCGTTGGTTGCTGCAAATTCGTCGGCAATTTTCTGCACGATTTCAAATTTTCTTTCGTCGGCGCAATCAACGCGCAATTCGGGCGTAGAAAAGGTTTCGGGCAGATCGCTCAATAGTTCGGACAAACTTTTATCGGTTTTCGAGAGAATTTCTAAAACTCTCGCGCCCGCGTAGGTCGCGTCGTCAAAGCCGTAAAATCGGTCGGCGAAAAAAATGTGTCCGCTCATCTCGCCCGCTAAAACCGCGCCTGTTTCCTTCATTTTAGCCTTTATCAAAGAATGTCCGGCTTTCCACATAAGCGGTTTTCCGCCGCGCGATTCGATGTCGTCAAAAAGTTTTTGCGAGCATTTTACTTCGGCAATAATTGTTGAGTTTGGATTTTCCTGCAAAACAGCGCGGGAAAATAAAACCATTAACTCGTCGCCCCAAATTATTCGCCCCGTTTCGTCAATCACGCCGATTCGGTCGCCGTCGCCGTCAAAGGCAATTGCTAAATCCGCGCCGGTTTCTCTGACTGTTTTTATCGCGTCCTGCAGATTTTCGACAACTGTCGGATCAGCATGATGATTCGGAAAATTTGAATCCGGCTCGGTAAAAAGTTCGACTAGTTCGCAACCTAATTTTTTGTAAATCGGAACTGCCGTCACGCCGCCCATTCCGTTGCCGCCGTCAACGACGACTTTTAATTTTTGATTTCCCAAATTTATTCTTGATAAAATTTCTTTTTTATAATCTTCCAAAACTTCAGTCGTTTCAGTCGTTCCAAAACCTTCGGCAAAATCGTTTGACAGCGCAATCTTTTTTATTTCCTGAATTTGTGAGCCGAACAAAGTTGATTTTCCGAGACAAATCTTAAAGCCGTTGTGGTCTGGCGGATTGTGCGAGCCGGTAATCATTACGCCGCCGTCAACCGCTCGGGTGAAAACTGCAAAATACAAAACCGGCGTGGGAACTTTGCCGATGTTCACACAATCAATCGCGCAATCGTTAAAACTTTTGATTAACAAATCTTGAAAAACTGGCGAACTCGCACGCGCGTCGAAACCGACGGCAATGCGTTTTGCGCCGTTTCTAACGAAAAATGTTGCGATGGCTTTTGCCAAAATCGCAACATTTTCTTCTGTCAAATCCCGACCGACAATTCCGCGAATGTCATATTCTCTGAAAATGTTTTGATTCATAAAGACGTAATTTTCGCGCAAAGGCGCAAAGCACGCAAGACAAGAACAACATTTTGTTTAAAATCAAATAGTTTGACAACTTAATTTGATAATCAGCAATGCGGAAACACGCACAAAGTAAGTGTGCCGTTTTTCGTCCTTACTTCGTGTGCGCTTCTGCATTTCGGTATCGCTTAACAATTCAAGAACCATCTGATTTTGCTATACTTTCAATTTATGTTCGGGCAACAAGAAATTGCCTGACGGCATCGAAACCTGCGATTGAATATAAAGATTTTTTACACAATTTATGAAGAAATTATTTCGTCTATTTTATTTTATAGGATTTGTTTTCGCTTTTAATCTGGCAATAACGGCTCAAACGCCGCGCACCAGTCCGACTCCGCCGATTGTTGATGATACGGGCGCGGTTAAAACCTTTGAAGTGCGCTTGCCTGCTACGGTTAATGACCGAAAGAAAAAGAAGAATTTAATCACCGGTTTGACGCGCGGCGATTTTTCGGTTTTTGAAGACGGCGTGCAGCAGGAAGTAACGTTTTTTACTGATGAAAAAACGAATCCGCCCGTTTATGTCGGCGTTTTGATGGACACATCGCCTTCGACTGCCGGCAAGATGACTTTCTCGAAACAAGCGGCGAAGGATTTCATCTACACAGTTACGCGCCTTCGCAAAGATAAAGCGGCGTTTATGACCTTCGACAACGAAGTCAATCTGCGGCAGGATTTTACCGACAAGCTCGACCTTTTGGACAGGTCTATTGACAAAGTGAAAAAGGTCGGCTCGCAAACCGCGCTTTACGATGCGATCTGGCAGTTTTCCGATGAAAAATTGCGAAACGCTCCCGGCAGACGGGTTATCGTTCTCATCACCGACGGCGACGACACTTTTAGCCGCGCCGATTTGAAGGACGCGATTGACATCGCGCAGCGAACGGAAACCACGATTTTCGGCATCTCGACCAAAGCCGGTTTTCTCGGTACTGTGCCGGGCGTGGATGCCGGAACGGTCAAAGATAAAGGCGACAAATTACTGACGCAGTTGTGCGAAGAAACCGGCGGCGAAGCATTTTTTACCGGCGATATGCTCGAACTCGAACGGGCTTTTCAGAAAATTTCCGAAGAACTGCGCTCGCAGTATATTATTACCTACCGTCCGGCAAACCAGAATTACGACGGCAGAGAACGAAAGGTCGAAGTTCGCTTTACCGATAAATCGAAAGAGAAAAATTATAAAATTCGCACGAAATCAAGTTATCGAGCGGTTAGAGACGATTTAAGACAAAAGTAAAAAGGCACAAGTGAAAAATTCTAAATTTTTCACTTGTGCGACAATTTTGGAGAAAAAATGTTCAGTAGTAGAAATTTAGCGGTTTTAACAGTTGGTTTGTTATTTGTTGGCGGTTGGCTGGTTGGTTGGAATTATTCAAACGCTCAACAAATACCGACAAATCCGACAAATCAAAAAAGTGTTTCGGCAAGTCCGACACCGACTGTTTCGCCGACTCCGGTTATTGAAGAAGACGACGAAATTCTGAAAATTAATACGGAAGTCGTCAACGTGCTTTTTAGCGCACAGGATAAGGAACGCCGTTTGATGCTCGATTTGAAACAGACGGACGTGCGGCTCATCGAAGACGGGCAGCCGCAGGAAATTACGGGTTTTGCCAGACAAGTTGATTTGCCGCTTTCTCTGGCGATTTTGATTGACACCAGCCTGTCGCAGGAACGCACTTTGCCCGAAGAAAAAGCGGCGGCGAAGTCATTTATTGAATCGGTTGTCAGGGCTGCCAAAGATGAAGTTGCGATAGTTTCCTTTACCGGCGAAGCCACGCTCGAACAGGGAATGACGAATAATATCGCCCGGCTCGGTCGCGCGGTTGACCGCGTGAAGTTTGTTCCGCCTTCGGGTTATATCGGCGGCGGAGTTATTGCGGGCGGAACACCGCCGATTTCCGGCGGCAATCAAGCGGCTTTCGGCTCGACCGCGATTTGGGACGCGATTTGGATTACGTCTGATGAAGTTTTGAAGATTTCGCCGGATAAAATCCGCCGCGCTATCGTTTTGCTGACGGACGGAATCAATACCTACGGAAAGAAAAAGCTGGACGATGCCGTGCAAGCCGCTCTGAAAAACGAGGTTGTCATTTATTCAGTCGGTATCGGTGATGATTTTGCCTATCAAGGCGTTGACGAGTCGGTGCTAAAAAAAATCTCGGAGCGCACCGGCGGACGCGCATTTTTTCCGCGTGATGAAGCGGAACTCCGCAAGGCATTCGCGCAAATTCAAATCGAGCTGCGTTCACAGTTTTTGATTGCGTATGAATCGAGCAACCAGAAACGCGACGGCTCATACCGCAAAATCGAAATTCAGCTTGTCAATCCCGAACTTGCCAAACAAAAAGTAAAACTAACGCATCGGCAAGGCTATTTTGCCAAATCAGATTCCGTTCAGCCTAAAAAATCTCAATAACAAAAAGCGTGAGACAAACAATTTAACGGTTAGTTTTTATATCGAAGATGAAAACTAACCGTTTTTGTTTTAAGATTCAAGATTCAGTATTAGGGATAAAAAAATTAAAATCTCAAATCCTGAATCTTAAATTATGGAACTCGAAAAATCATACAATCCGAAGCAAGCCGAAGAAACGCATTACAAAACATGGGAAGCAAACAATTGTTTCACGCCCGAAATCAACGAAAACCCGAACGCCCGCGCGTTTTCAATTGTCATTCCGCCGCCGAACGTGACGGGCAGCCTGCATATGGGACACGCGCTCCAGCATACTTTGATGGACGTTTTGACCAGGCGCAAACGAATGCTCGGATTTAAGACTTTGTTTTTAGTCGGCGTTGACCACGCGGGAATTTCCACACAGCTGATGGTGACGCGCCAACTCAAAAAAGACGAGCATAAAACGCCGCAGGACATCGGGCGCGAAGAATTTACGAAAAGGGTTTGGGCTTGGAAAGAAAAATTCGGCGATACGATTACCAATCAAATTCGCCGCGAAGGTTTGTCGGTTGATTGGACGCGCGAGCAATTTACGATGGACGAAAGTTTATCGCTTGCCGTGCGAAATGTTTTTGTGCGGCTTTATGAAGAAGGCTGGATTTATCGCGGGACGCGCATCGTTAATTGGTGTCCGAAGGATAAAACCGTGCTGTCGGATTTGGAAGTCAAAGACGAAACCAAAAAAGACGGGAAACTTTATTTTTTGCAGTATCCGATAAAAGATTCCGATAAAAAATTGACGGTTGCCACGACGCGCCCCGAAACAATGCTCGGCGACACGGCGGTTGCGGTTAATCCAGACGACGAAAGATACAATGACTTAATTGGCAAAACAATCGCGTTGCCTCTGACAAACCGCGAGATTCCGATTATCGCCGACGAATATGTTGAGGTGGGATTTGGAACGGGCGCGGTCAAAATCACGCCCGCGCACGACCCGAACGATTACGAAGTCGGCGAGCGGCACAATCTCGAAAAACTCGTCGTGATGAATGCCGACGCGACGATGAACGAAAACACAGGCGCGGATTTTGAAGGTTTGGACAGATACGCGGCGCGTGAAAAAGTTGTCGAACGATTTGAAGAATTAGGTTTGCTCAAAAAAGTTGACGATTACGAAGTTGTTTTGCCCGTGTGCGAGCGTTGCAAAACCGTCGTCGAACCGTTTTTGTCCGAGCAGTGGTTTGTCCGAATGGATGAGATGCGCGATGTGGCTTTGGATTTAATGCGAAGGGAAAACGCGCCGCATTTCTTTCCGCAAGTTCCGCACGAAAAAGTTTATACGACGTGGCTGGAAAATCTGAAGGATTGGACAATCTCGCGCCAACTCTGGTGGGGACATCAAATTCCGGCGTGGTATGACGAGCGGGGAAATGTTTTTGTCGCACGAAGTTTTGAAGAAGCCAAACAAAAAGCCGAAACGGAAAATTTAACACAAGACGCGGATGTTCTAGACACCTGGTTTTCGTCCGCTCTCTGGGCATTTTCTACGCTCGGCTGGACAGGCGACGAAATTCAAAATTCAAAATTCAAAATTCAAAATCCAGAACAATCTGAAATCTTGAATCCTAAATCTGGAATCTTAAATGATTTAGAGACATTTTACCCGACCGATGTTTTAGTTACGAACCGCGACATTATTTTTCTTTGGGTCTCACGAATGGTGATGACGGGATTGAAATTCATCGGCGAAAAACCCTTTAAAGACGTTATCATTCACGGCACGGTTTTGGATAAAAACGGTCAGCGAATGTCGAAGACAAAAAACAACGGCATTGACCCGCTCGACGTTTTCGATAAATACGGCGTTGACGCGACGCGCCTGGCACTGGCTGATTCGGCAACCGGCGTTGATTTTGCGTGGCGCGACGAAAAAGTTGAATCGTTTCGCAATTTCGCCAACAAAATCTGGAACGCGACGCGCTTTTGTTTATTGAATTCGGACGGCGCACAGGTTGATTATTCTTATCTGAATCCGAAGGCGGAAGTTAAGGAAATTGTAAAAACGCTGAATGACGAACTCGTTGAACTCGACGAAGAAGACGAAGAGTTTTTAGATAAAATCAAACCGGAATTTGCCCGCGATAATCCGAAAGAGAATTTGTCAGTCGCCGACAAATGGATAATTTCGCGCCTGAACAAAACGGCTTTGACCGTTAATCAATCGCTCGATAATTATAATTTTCACGAAGCGACGCAGACGCTTTATCACTTTTTCTGGGACGATTTTTGCGATTGGTATATCGAACTCGTCAAAGACGAAATCACGTCCGACGTTCCGAATGTCGGGCGCGACGCGGCTCGTTCACGCATCATCACGATTATCGAACAATCGCTGCGCCTGCTTCACCCGTTTATGCCGTTTTTGACCGAAGAACTCTGGCAAAAACTGCCGAATGTTTCAAGCGACTTGCACAACGGAGCATACAAAAATGCCGCGCAGACGATTATGCTCGCCGATTTTCCGGCGGGCGACGTTTCAATGGTTGACGAGCAAAGCGAGGCGGAAATGCAAGCCGTCATCGAACTGATTTCAAAGGTGCGAAACATTCGAGCCGAAATGAATATCAAACCGGGCGACAAACCGGCGATTCACGTTGCCGCCGGACAGGATTTGCAAAACATCTTCAAGTCAAACGAAGCCCAAATCTTAAAGCTCGCCCGCGCCGAACGTCTTAATTTAAGCGAAACGCTCGACGTTCCCCGCGCATCGGCAAAAGCAGTTTTAACCGGCGGCGCGGAAATCGCGCTTCCGCTCGAAGGTTTGATTGATTTTGATAAAGAACGCTCGCGGGTTGAAAATCAACTCGAAAAATTAATTCTGGAAAACGAGCGATTAACAAAACAGCTCACTAACGAAAACTTTGTAAGCCGTGCGCCGCAGGAAAAGGTGCAGGAAATCCGCGAACGAGTTGCCGAAATCAAACAGCAAAATAAAACCTTAAAACAAAATCTTGAGGCTTTGAAATAGTTTTCTGATAAAATAAATGCGAGGTAAAAATATGCCAGGCACTATTCTAGAAGTTTATCGAGAGCAAATTCTACCGCTCGACGAAAAGGAACGGCTCAAACTCGTCGCGCTCATCAACGATACTTCAAACAAATCAGAAACAAACGGCGAAGCAGAAAGCAAGGACGGCATCAGAGAAATGTTCGGCACTTGGAGCAGCGGCAATCCAAGCTCATCCGACAACGAGCAGATTGATGCCGATTTAGCCCGCGAATATGGTTCGACTCACGAAGATGAATAAAGTTTTGATTGAGAATTAAAATATGAATTGGCAAAGTAAAATCGTGTCGGACAAAGATATTTTGCTCGGCAAACCGACAATCAAAGGCACGCGGCTTTCAGTGGAGTTTATTATCGAACGTCTTGCAAGCGGTTGGACGCAGGAACAATTGCTCGAAAATTATCCGCGCCTGTCGAGAGAAGATTTGCAGGCGGTTTTCGCTTATGTGGCGGATTGTTTCAAAGACGGTTTGATGTATGAATTTCCGGCGGAAACCGTATGAGCCGATTTTTGGCAAATGAGAACATTCCGCTGGCTACTGTCTTTCGTTTGCGAAATGAAGGCTTTGACATTTCTTCCGTCGGTCTTGACGCGCCTTCGATAACCGACAGGGAAGTGATGCAAATCGCCATTGATGAAAACCGGACGATTATCACTTTTGACCGCGATTACGGCGAACTGATTTACAAATACGGATTTCGCCCGCCCGCCGGTGTCATCTATTTGCGAATGCAGAATTATCAGCCCGAAGAACCGGCTGAACTGCTTTTGAAATTGTTAAATAATCCTAACCTCGAATTCGCCGGATTCTTCACGGTTGCCGATGAAAAAAGCATTAGGCAACGGAAGATTTGATAAATGTAAAGGTTTCACTTTTGGAGAAATAAAATTATGCGTCGCTACACTTTTTATTTGGCGGTTGCGCTGTTGGCTTTCGGGATTTTGCTGACGTAGTATGAAAACAAATAAAGCAAAAGATTCGCTGCGCGGATTAGTTAAGGACGTTCACGCAAAAACCGCGACCGTATCGAGAAATGACGATGATGTTCGGGAAGAGTTTCCATTTATTCGATTTTCGCGTTACGACACGGTTGGCAATAAAATTGAGGAATCCCACTACAACCCGGATAATTCCTTGCTCTTTAAAGTCGTTTATAATTACGACGCGAATGGAAAATTGGTCGAGCAGACGAATTTCGACGCAGACAGCGCAGCGACCTTTAAGACTGTTTACGAATACGACGCGAATGGCAAGTTGATTGAGCGAAAATCGCTATTGCCGGACGGTTCGGCGCAAAACATTGTGCGCCCGGTTTATACTGCCGAAGGCTTGCGCGTTGAAGAGGAAAAGCTGCCGGTTTTTGAAACACCGGACGAAGCAAGTTTTTGTCTGGTTGATATTGATGAAACCGACGCGGGTTTTTCGGCGCGCGGCGGCGATTGCGTCCGAAAGGTTTATGATGTCGAAGAAAGGTTAATCGAGATAGACGTGCGCGGCGCGAAAGGAAAATTGGCGGGCAAAATTTTGCTCGAATACGACGCCGGCGGCAGATTGATTGAAACGTCGCAGTTCGGCGGTGAAGAAAGTTTTCAGCCGCGCGGCGATTCGGCGACAAAACGGCGGCGCGTTTTAGAATTTTTCGCTCCGCCTTTAATCAAAACTTTTTTGCTTTTCAAAAGCGTTTATAATTTCGCGCGGCGCGGCAAATGGCGAAAAGCGGCGCGTTGCTTTCTTTACAGTCCGTTTGTGATGTCAACCGCTTACGTTTATGACGAAAAGGGACAAAAAATCGAAGAGCAAACCTCTTTTCTCGGCTCGCCGATGATGAAAAAAGTTTACGCCTACGACGAAAAAGGCGACAAAGCCGAAGAAATCGAATATTTTGACAACGGCGATTCGGTTTTGCAAAAGCTGACTTACAGCCGTGAATACGATTTGCGCGGAAACTGGATAAAAGAAACAATCCTCTGTCAGTCTCATCAGGCGGAAAAGCGCGAACAATCAACCGTCGTTACGCGCCGAAACATTAGTTATTATCCCGATGCCGAACAATAATTTTGGACAATAAACGCGAAATTTGTTAGCCTTTAGCTTGCATTCCTGCATCAAACATCATAAATTTTATTCAGCTTTTTATATTAAAACATTATGTTCAGTGATAATTTCAGACGCGGCGAAGGCGGGAAAGGTAAGGGAAAGACCGGCTCGAAAGCGGCGTCGAAACTTGCCGATATTGGCTGGAAGGCGTTTCAAGCCGTCAACAAAACTTTGCCCGAAGGCGAATCTATCAAGCCGAATTGGGCGGCAGAGCCTTTATTAAAATCGTATGAGCGCACCGCGCCGCCGCTGGGTTTTCCACGCGAAACCGATTCGCTTTGCCCGACTTGCGTCAAAAATGTTCGCAACGGCGTGATTGATAAAACGATTCCGCTGGAGATTTTGATGAACTCGCATCCGGGCGAGATTAAGGCGCAGATTTTGGAAGAAAACGGTCAAGTCGTGATGCGGAAAACCTGCCCGACGCACGGCGAATTTGTTGACGTGATGGCGACGGACGCGAAGT
>DATLXD010000407.1:0-5688 GCA_035575965.1 Pyrinomonadaceae bacterium
TTTTGCATATAAAATCTCCTTTTTTCCGAGATTGATTAAAACAGACGCGAGTGAAAAAAATGTAACGGAAGAATGAATAAAATGTAAAAGAATCGAGTTGCGCGATTAAAAATGCGCGTGCTATATTCCCCTTTTCATCAAATCAAAAAAAGGAAATTATAAAATGTCAGGACATTCCAAGTGGCACACAATTAAACACAAAAAAGGCGCGACGGACGCGAAACGCGGCAAGATTTTTACAAAGTTGATAAAGGAAATCACGGTTGCAGCCAGAACTGGCGGAAGCGGCGATGTGGACTCAAACGCGCGTTTGAGAAAAGCTGTCACTGACGCGAAAGGGCAAAATATGCCGAACGACACGATTGACCGCGCGATAAAACGCGGCACGGGCGAACTCGAAGGTGTCAATTACGAAGAAATCACATACGAAGGCTACGGCATCAACGGCGTGGCGGTTCTGGTCGAAACGATGACCGACAACCGCAACCGCACGGTTGCCGAACTGCGCCATTTATTTTCAAAGAACGGCGGCAACTTAGGCGAAGCCGGTTCGGTCGCTTGGATGTTCGACAAAAAAGGTTTGATTATCGTTGACAAGGAAGCCAAATCCGAAGACGAGCTTTTTGAAATTGCCATCGAAGCCGGCGCGGACGACGTGCAGGACGAAGGCGACGTTTTTGAAATCTACACCGCGCCGGAAAACTTTGAAGCCGTCAGCGAAGCCGTCAAAGCCGCCAAAATCGAACCGCAGGCGGCGGAAATTTCGATGATTCCGCAAAACTATATTCGGCTCGAAGGCGACGACGCGAAAAAAATGCTCAAACTTTACGAAGCCGTCGAAGACAACGACGACGTGCAGAATGTTTATGCGAATTTCGATATTGACGAGAGCGAAATGGAATAGAATTTAAGATTCAGGATTTAAGTTTTAGAATTGCGGGTTTGTTCAAAAATTCGCAATTCTTTTTTATTGCTTGCGTCAGCTTGATTTTCTTATCTGCTTGGGAATTTCGATAAATTTTGAAGGGCGAGAAGAGTTACACAGAATAACAGAACTATTTTCGAGGCATTTTGTCTTTTCATAATTTTCCATTTCCATTTTCCATTTTTCATTAAATTCACGCTTTCGGATGCGCCCGGTCATAAACTTCAATCAATTTTTCCATCGAAACGTGCGTGTAAATCTGCGTCGTCGAAAGCCGCGCGTGTCCGAGCAGTTCTTGAATATCGCGCAAGTCCGCGCCGGAATCGAGCAGATGCGTGGCGAAGGAATGGCGCAGAGAATGCGGCGAAATTTCGCGGTTGATTTCGGTGCAGAGTTTGATGTATTTATCAACCATTCGACCGACGCTGCGCGTGGTGATGCGCGTGCCTTGATAGTTTAGAAAAACGACTTGGTCATCGCGCTCGGCGGGCGAGCAGTTGGCGAGAAAATCCGCGCGTGCTTCGTTCAGATAAAACATCAAGGCTTGCAGCGACGGTTCGCCAAATGGCAAAATGCGCTGTTTCTTTCTTTTACCTGTAACGCGAACTAATTTTTCGCGGAAATCAATATCTTTCAAATTCAAATTAACAAGCTCGCCGACGCGCATTCCGGTCGCGTAGAGAAATTCTAAAATTGCACGGTCGCGCTTGCCCAAATCCGTTTCCAAATCCGGCGTTTCGATAAAACGCACGGCATCTTCCATCGAAAGATGATTCGGTAATTTTCTTTCGATGCGCGGAGTTGCTACCAACTTCGCCGGATTGTTTTCCAGAATGCCTTCACGCACCAGAAATTGAAAAAACGTCCTTAAGCTAGCAAGTTTTCTGGCAATTGAAGTTTTCTTTTTATTAAGCCCGTGCAGATTCGCCATCCATTCACGAATGGTTAAATGGTCAATGTCTTTGACGGAAATCTGCTTGCGCGAGCCGTTTGCTTGCGGAGGCGCGATGTGTTCGTGAAATTGTTCCAAATCGCTGGAATAATTTCGCAAAGTATGTGCGCTGACGTTGCGCTCGTAACGCAAGTGTTCGAGAAATTGTCGCAGGTATTCTTCTAGCATAATGGATAACGGTAAATGGTAAATTTAAGAAACCAATCACTTACCATTTATCACTTATCACTTACCGTTGTCTAGGAACGTAATAACCTTTTCGCGTCCTGACGTTCAAATTTTGCTTCTGTTTGACCGACAGCGAAATCGTGCGAAATTCGCCGCGCTTTTCGCTCTCGTTTTCGGGATAATAGCTTAAAATATATTGCTGGGAAAGCTCGGCGGAGATTTGATTAAACGCCGCGTCGAGTTCCTTTTCGTCAACGGGCGAATAAACCGCGCCGCCTGTTTGCAAAGCGATATCCTGCATCCGACGTTCTGCCGCGAGTGCGCGGATATTGGCGTTTCCGCCGCGAAAGCCGGTTTTTTTGTAATTTTCAAATTCGGTTGTTTTGACGACATAAACCTGGCAATTCATCGCTTGCACGGCTTTGACGGTTTCTTCAAAAGTCGCATCGGAAATCGTGTCTTCGCCGTCGGAAACAATTACGATGACGCGCCGTCCGTCCGATTCTTTTAAATAATTTGCCGCTTTGATAATTGCATCAAGCAATGCGGTTGCGCCTTGCGGCATCGGAAAATTCTCGATTGCCTGAACGAGTTGGTCGGTGCTTTTTGTCAAAGGCTGCTCGAGCCGCGAACCTGTGGCAACGGAATACAGCGCGGCGAGGTCAGTTTCGGGACGCAAGACACGCTTGAAAAACCGAACCGCCGCTTTTTTCTCAAATTCTCTTGCTTGCGTAACGCTCGAACTATTATCAAACAACATTGCAAGTCGAACAGGCGTTTCCGAGCGCGAAACGTCGCTGATTTCCGCCCGTTTGCCGTCAATGAGAAGCTCAAAGTTTTCGAGTTTCAGATTGGTAACAGTTTTCCCTACGGCATCAAGAACTGAAACAGGAATCGGAACAAGATTTGACTCGACCTGAATTATTTCGCCGTCGTCTTCTTCAGTTTTCTTCGGCGGTGTCGGCGTGGGAGTCGGTTTCGGAATTTGGGATTTTGATTCGCTCGGAATATAGACGGCGCGTGGTCGCCGAAAATCAGGCGTTGGCGTTTCAGTCGGCTTCACACGCCCCGATTGCGCGAAAACGCTCGAAGCGAAAACGAAAAACAAAATTATAAAAATAAATTTATGAGCCATACCATTCCAAGCCGTCGGGTAACATCTCCGCCGAAAACTCGATATGAATAACGCGCCGATGTTTCGGATTCGTTCCAGCCGAAGATGAATGAACAACAAGCGGACGCATTAAAAATGCTTCGCCGCGTTTGATGCGACAAACTTCTGCTTCATTTGCCTCTCGTAAATTCTGAATTTGCGTCGAACTCAAGCGTCCGTATTTGTGAGATTTTGGAATAACTTTCAACCCGCCGTTAGTTTCGTCCGCATCGTCCAGATGAATTCGCATAGCCAACATCTTTTCCAAAACAGAAGTTGGTGGTTGAACATGGTGAATTTCGGCTTTTTGCGTCCAAGCCGTAAAACCTGCGATTTCGCGTTTTTCTCCAACCGCAACGGTTAAATCTTGATGCCAGGGAACTTTCCAATTTGCTTCGGGAGTTTTGTCAAAGAAAATTGCTCTTACAGGTTTTGCTTTTGCGCCTAGAATTATTTCAACCAAATTTTTAACCTTTTCACCTTTCGCAAGTTCCCGAATGTCTGGCAAGGGATTCAATAAATTTCTCACGCCGTAAGTCGCGCCTTTTTTCTCACGGACAGTCGAAGAAGTTTTTAATTCAGATAAACTTGCGAGAAGATTTTCAATTTGTTTGTCGTCAACTATTTGCGGATATTTTGCGAAACCAAGTTCGTCAATTTTTTTAATCAAAAGTTCCGTCATTTATACAAAAATCACCGTCTTTTCGGCTCAGGTTTCTTAAAAGTTACAGCCTTTTTTTCAATCTCGCACGCTGCTGCCGAATCTTTTTTCGCGCTCACGTTATCCATTTTCTTTCCTTCGGCGGGAAGTCCTAATTTCCGGCGGATAAATTTTTCGACTTCATCTTCAACCAGTTCGCCGTTGACGACAAAGGCTTTTTCTGTCAAAGTATCGTCGCCTTTTTTCAAGTTTGCAGGTTCGAGAAAAATGTTCCAAGGCGTTCCCCAACCGCGCGTGTCGCCCGTCGCTTTTCGGTATTCGTAATGCAGCGTTTTCTGTTTTGCGTCTCTCGATTCAGATTCGGAAACGACCGTAAAAGTTACCTTCTTTTCGTCAAGATTCATTTTCGTTTCGGTAACGCTGGCGTATTCGCTCACGCCGATAACGTCGAAACCGTTTGCCTTGTATTTATCGTAAAGTTTTTGCGCGACGGGTGCTTCGAGCTTCCAATTCGGACACCAGGCGGCAAGATAAACAACCATCACCAGCTTTTTGCCTTTCGCAAAATCACGCAGATTCACGCTTTTATCATCGCGGACGCTTTTGTAAGTCCAATCTTTATATTTAAATTCGTGTTCCTGCAAAGGTGCGTATTCGTGCTGCGCGTTGGCACAAGTAAAGCCGATTAACAAAATCGCTAACGCCAAAAGACTTTTCATATTTGTAGCTCCTTAAAATGTGAAGACTAAACTTTCAGATGCGGAAAAACAAGCAGATTTTGTCCGAAGCCGTGTAAAAAGATTTCTTGGCGAACTTTCCGAAAACCTTCGGGTAACTTTGCGATACTAAAATTTTGTAACGTAAAGAACGCCAAGTTTGCCGAGAGCCGTAAATTCTAATTGGCAATCACCTGTATTTTATTTCTTTTTCCAAACCAGTGGACACAATTCAAATAAATTCCCGTGAGCGCGGAAAGACACGCCAACGCCGAAAAAAGCAGCAGCATCCAAGTTTGCCAGCCGCCCGCGAAATAATAAAAATGCGCTTGACGGAAAAACCTTGTATAAAAATTCGGCAGCGGAGTTTGCAAAACTTCACCTGTTTCGGCGTTTATCAAAATCGAATCCGCGCCCATTCCGCCGATTGCTTGATAAAAAGGTTTGCCGTCGCGCATCAGCAAAGTCAGAGCGGTTGTCGGCAAAGTTCTCCCCGCAAATTCGTGCGCTTTTTGAATCGCTTCCGTCGGCGCAATTTTTACGCGGTTTTGGTCAATGGTTTCAATTTTTCCGCCTTCGACCGTGTTCGGCAAAGCATACAAAAAACCGCTTAACGCCCACGCTAAAACCGGAATCGAAACGACGAGTCCGAGCCATAAATGAAGTTGATAAATGAATCTTCGCATAATTTCAAATATTAACGCCGCTGGCGCAAAGGTGCGAAGACGTAAAGGAAAGTTTCTTGAAAATACCTTGCGTCTTCGCACCTTTGCGTTAAAAAAATAAACCGTGTAATTTATTGTAAGTAAAGTAATATCAAAAGGAAACTCTTCAAAATTCAATGGCAGAACAAGCAACCGTATCCGATATTTTTCGCCGCGCATTGGCAATCAGGCAATCAAACGCAAACATTTCATACAAAGATTTAAAAACGCAAATCGTGAATGAATTTAACGGAAAACCGTTTCCTTCAACCGCGCTTTTGACGATTCCCGAATACGATGACATCGCGCCCGAAGAAGATTGGACGGCTGGACTTCCCGTTGTTTTGCGCGGTATCCAAACCGAAGATTGGGCGGAAATCGCTCACGGAATTATCATCAGTCTCGAACA
>DATLXD010000408.1:0-3509 GCA_035575965.1 Pyrinomonadaceae bacterium
AAGGTTATTCAACAAAACTGTTTCAACTTTTCGCTAACCGATTGAAAGTATATTTAAATGGTTGATTGATAAAACTGCTATTCAAAGAGCAAGCAGAGTTCGTTCAACTAATGGCTTGCTGTTTCGTTGCATTGGCAAACTTTCATTTGCCTAGCTTTTACTTAGTTTCTGCTATTGATTAACATAACGTATCTTTATTACAATTTTCTTGACCGTAATCGCTTAGAAAATGTATGACTGACAATCAATTTAACCGACTGTTTCGTACGGGTTGATTGTAAGAAAAGTTGTAGTGAACTAAAAGCTATGCAACGAGAAACTTTCACCGTAGAGACGCAGAGGATTTGCAGAGCTGCGCTGAGATTATCTCCGCGTTCCTCTGCGCTGCGTTTGTGCCTCTGAGGTGAAAACATTTCTTTTAATTCATTACTAAGAATATTAATTTGCCGGAAAATTCCCTGAAATTATGAAAACCGAAAAACAAAATCGTCGTGAATTCTTACAATTGGGCGCGGCTGCGGTTGCCGCATTGAGCGTTATGAAAAATACCGATGCAAAAGATGTTTTCAAGAGCGATACCAATGGAGAATTGCTCGAAATTACAATCGGCGAATTGCAGGCAAAAATGAACTCAGGCGAAATCTCAGCCAAAAAATTAGTCGAAAAATATCTCGAAAGAATCAAAGACATTGACCCGAAAATACGTTCGGTTATCGAGACGAATCCCGACGCGTTGAAAATTGCCGAAGAAATGGACAAGGAGCGTAAAAAAGGTAAAATTCGCGGGATGCTTCACGGGATTCCGATTTTGATAAAAGACAATATTGAAACGGCGGACAAAATGCAAACCACTGCCGGAAGCCTTGCGCTTGTCGGTGCGCCGACACCGAAACAAGACGCATTCCTTGTCAAGCAGTTACGCAAATCCGGCGCGGTGATTTTGGGCAAAACAAATTTATCGGAGTGGGCAAACTTTCGTTCGACAAAATCTACGAGCGGCTGGTCGGGGCGCGGCGGGCAAACGAATAATCCGTATATTTTAACTAAAAATCCGTGCGGCTCGTCTTCCGGGACGGGCGCGGCAATTTCCGCTAATCTGGCGGCGGTCGGCATCGGAACGGAAACAAACGGCTCGATTATTTGTCCTGCGGTCAGGTGCGGACTGGTCGGCATCAAACCAACGCTCGGACTCGTTTCAAGAAGCGGCGTGATTCCGATTGCACATAGCCAGGACACGGCGGGACCGATGGCGCGAACGGTTTCTGACGCGGCAATTCTTCTGGGCGTTTTGGTTGGCACGGATAAAACCGATTCGATAACTTCGCAAAGCACAAAAGGCAAAAAAGATTACACGAAATCTTTGGACAAAAACGGTTTGCGCGGCGCGAGAATCGGCGTGGCGCGTCAGTTTTTAGGCAAAAACGCAAAACTCGATGCGGTCATCGAACCGCATTTACAAGTTCTAAGAGACGGCGGCGCAACTTTGATTGACGTAACTTTTCCGACGATTCCTAAATTCGGCGATGACGAAACGGAGATTTTGCTTTATGAATTCAAAGCCGATTTGAATAAATATCTTGCCGCGAGAAATTCGCCGTATAAAACGCTCGCTGATTTAATCAAATTTAACGAAGACAACAAAGACCGCGAGATGCCGTTATTCGGTCAGGAGCTTTTTCTGCAAGCGGAAAAGAAAGGCGATTTAGAAACTCGTGAGTATCGTCTCGCGCTGCAAAAATTGAAAGTGGGAACGCAAGCAAACGGTATTGATGCGGTTGCAGCAAAAGATAATCTTGACGCGATTGTATCGCCGACGGTCGGTGGAACTTGGTCGCTGGCGGCAGTCGCAGGTTATCCGTATATCACAGTTCCGGCTGGTTTCGTGGACGGACTTCCCGCCGGTATTGCATTTTTCGGACGCGCCTTTTCCGAACCGCAGCTAATAAAAATCGCTTACGCTTTTGAACAAAAAACAAAAATGCGACAAATTCCGAAATTTTTGCCGCGTTAAATAAAAATTTTTACTTCAAAATGAAATAGAATTTATTGGAGCCGGTGAACGGATTTGAACCGCCGACATCCTGATTACAAATCAACACTCGCTTGTTCTCCCTGTAAATCCTAAGATTTCAAAATACTCCCAAACCTCATGTTTGTCTCGTAACTGTTGTTTTTGTTTTATCTTGACATATCACAAATTATCGTGGATTATCATATTTAGGTGTGAGTAAATGTGTGAGTATGGAAAATAAAGTAGACCAAAAAAAAAGTAATAAAGATTACGGCATCATTCAGAAAAAGGACAAAAATGGCAATGTTTCTTGGTATGCCCGTATTGTCAGAATCGAAGGTGACGGCAAAAAAAAGCAATATACGCAAAAAGCGGAAAGCAAAAGCCACGCGCGTCGTCTGAGAGATGATCTTTCAGACAATTTCAATCAACGCGGCGAAAAGGGAATTGAAGGTGACAAAATGACTTTCCGCCAACTTGCCGAAGATTATAAGGAACGCAAACTTATTCCGGCAAAGTATCACCAAAACCGAAAAGTTGCAGGGCTTCGCTCATATCAAACTTCCTTAAATTTTCTTAATAACTTGCTTGTGCACTTTGGAAACAAGCGGATTAAAGACATTACACCAGCCGAAATCGAAAGATTTAAACAAAAGCGGTTAGACGAACCCATAAAAACTAAAAGAAAAGATGAGAAAGGTAAATTGGAAACTACTAGGCGTCCACGAGCAATTGCAAGTGTTAATAGAGAACTCGCTCTGCTTCGGACGATGCTAAACGATGCGGTTTATAACGGTTGGCTGAATCGTTCACCTTTTCTCAATGCAAAGGGTCTCGTAAGTCTTGCCGATGAAATGAGAAGGGAAAGAATTTTGACCTTTAATGAGGAATACCGATTGCTTGAAGCCTGTAAAGAATTTGTCACGCTACAATATGTACGAAATGGCAAGAAAATCATAGCAAGAGCCAAAAGCAACCGCGAGCATTTGCGTCCTTTGATTATTACGGCATTAGATACAGCAATGCGAAGTGGCGAACTTCTAAAACTCTGTTGGAGCGACGTTGATTTTATAACTCGGACAATCAGTATTCTAGCTTTCAATACAAAAACCGCAAAGGCGCGAACTGTTGGAATGACGCAAAGAGTTTTTGATGAGTTAACATGTCTTTGGGAACAATCACTGAAAGACTTAGACGAACTTGTTTTCGGTATAAAAAATAATGTGAGACGTTCTTTCACGTCGGCTTGCCATGATGCTGGAATCACTAATTTTCGCTTTCACGATTGCAGACATACGGCAATTACTCGAATGATTCAATCTGGACTTTCACCAATGGAAATTATGAAGATTTCAGGACATACTCAAATGAACACTTTTGCCAGATACGTCAATCCTGATATAAATGCTGTTCAGAGAATTGCCGATAGGCTTTCTACCTTTAACACAGAAGCGATGAATGAAGTTTCTACTACTAATGAATTGGTAAATTAACTCCA
>DATLXD010000409.1:0-9136 GCA_035575965.1 Pyrinomonadaceae bacterium
GTGCGATATTTTCCCGGGTCTGACATCGAATGTCCCATAAAACGGTAGCAGCGAATTTCGAGAAGCGTCGGCGAGCCGTCTTTTCTGGCGCGTTCGATTGCTCTTAGAGCTGCTTCGCGCACGGCTAAAACGTCCATTCCGTCAACGAATTCGTTTGCCATTCCGTAGGCTTCAGCTTTTTGCGCGACGCTGGAAATTGACATCGCGCGTTTTTGCGATGTTCCCATTCCGTATTGATTATTTTCGCAAATATAAATAATCGGAAGTTTCCAAAGCTGCGCCATATTCAAAGATTCGTGAAAGATTCCTTGATTGACCGCCGCTTCGCCGAAAAAGCAGAGTGTAACGCCCGCCGTTTCCTTATATTTTTGCGCGTAAGCCATTCCCGTTCCGACACCGATTTGACCGCCGACGATGCCGTGTCCGCCGAAGAAATTTTTCTCCTTCGAGAACATATGCATCGAGCCGCCTTTGCCTTTCACCACGCCGCCTTCTCTGCCGTAAAGTTCAGCCATTACCGCTTCGGGCGACATTCCGGCAACTATCGCCTGAACGTGGTCGCGGTAAGCGGTAATCACAAAATCGCCTTCCTTCAAAGCCATCATCGAACCGACACCGACGGCTTCCTGACCGATATACAAATGACAGAAACCGCCGATTTTTCCGATGCGATAAACTTCCGCGCATTTCTGCTCGAAGATTCTGCCCAAAACCATCTGGTAAAGCATTTCTCGCAGCAGTTCCGGCTCGACATTTTTTATCGAAGACTTCTGCGATTGCTTGCGCTCTCGATGCTCGCTTTGCGAAACTTTCAGATTAACAGTGTCCGTTATCGTGCCGTCATTACTTTCAGACTTTTTCGCTTGCGCTTTGCCCGCGCCGTTGGTAGAGCTTTCAGTTGTTTTCGTCTTTGTTTTTTGGCGAGTCGCTGTTTTTGGCAAAATCTTTTCTCCTTTCGCGCCACAATTTGGAATAAAATTGTCGCTCTTGACTTTTATATTAGAGACTAAATTATAAGCGACGAAAAGCGAATTGTGCAAAAACGAAAAAGTCGTCGGTTTATACAATTATTAAATTTTTTCAATTCGGTGGTAAAATTGCATCTGATTATTATAAAAATATGTTTCGCGCACGACAATTAAATTTTTTTATCATTTTTGGTTTTATTATTTTCACTTTGCCGATTTTTTCGCTTGCCCAAAGTCCGACGAAATGGAGCTTGGAATCGGACGCGAAAGGTAAAACCTTAAAAAAGGACGATACTTTCAAAGCCAAATTGAAAGCGGAAATCGAAGAAGGCTGGTATCTCTACGCCGTCGAACAGCCCGAAGGCGGACCGTTTCCGACGAAAATTACTGTTGCCGATGACGCGCCGTTTAAGATTAACGGAAATATCGAATCGCCGAAACCGATTACAAAACTCGACTCAAATTTTCTGGTTGACGATAAACCGCTCGAAACAAAGTTTTTTGAAAAACAAGCCGAATTTAATTTGCCGATTAAAACCGACAGCGAAACAAACGCCGATGCTTTGGCGGTCAATGTCAGGTTTCAAGTCTGTAACGATACGGTCTGTTTGCCGCCGAAAACCGTTAAAGTTTCTTTTGCCGGTTTTGAAGATGTGAAAAAAACAGCGGTCGGCGGTCAGTCGTCACCGGGCAGCAGCCAAAATCAGACGAGCGTCAATTCGATTGCGAACAATGAACAACGAACAACGAACAACAAACCACAGGTTGCTGACCGCCAGCCTTTGACCTCCGACCTCTTTTCTTTTCTGTGGCTCGCTGCCTCCTTAGGCGCATTGTCGCTTTTAACGCCGTGCGTTTTTCCGATGATTCCAATTACGGTTTCGTATTTTACCAATCATTCGGCAGGCAATCGCGCAAAAGCCGTCAAACTCGCGTCAATTTATTCGCTCGGAATCATTTTAACTTTTACGATTCTCGGAATGCTTTTAGCGATTTTCGTCGGCGCGGCTGGCATTACGCTTTTTGCCGCCAATCCGTATGTCAATCTTTTAATCACGGGAATTTTCCTCTTCTTCGCGTTTAATCTTTTTGGCGCGTATGAAATCACCGTTCCGACCGGAATTTTGACAAAACTGGATAATTTAACCAGAAGTAAAGAAGGCGAGGGAAGCGGAATCGTCGGCGCGTTGCTGATGGGTTTGACGTTCACTTTGACATCTTTTACCTGCACGTCGCCGTTCGTCGGAACGATTCTGGTTTCCGCTTCGCAAGGCGATTGGCAAATGCCGCTTCTTGGAATGCTCGCTTTTTCAACCGTATTCGCGCTGCCGTTTTTCGTTCTCGCTCTCGCTCCGCAATACGTTTCGTCGCTGCCGCGCGCAGGCGGCTGGATGAATTCAATCAAAGTGGCGATGGGATTTTTGGAAGTCGCGGCGGCGATGAAGTTTATCTCAAACGTGGATTTGATTTGGAAATGGGGAATTTTTACGCGCCCGATTGTGCTGGCGATTTGGATTGCGATTGGAATAATTCTGGCGATTTATCTGTTAGGGAAATTCCAGCTTCCGCACGACTCGAAACCCGAACGCATCGGCGCGTTTCGCTTAATGTCGGCAATTGTCAGTCTGGCGATAAGTTTCTATCTGCTAACCGGCTTATTCGGCGCAAAACTCGGCGAGATTGAAGCGTTTTTGCCGCCGGATTTGGATAATTCTTCGGCGCGAATGTTCGGCGGAAAATCGGAAGAATTGAAATGGATTGACAACGATTACGAAGCCGCGTTAGCCAAAGCCAAGTCGGAAAATAAACTTGTGTTCATAGATTTCACAGGTTACACCTGCACGAATTGTCGCTGGATGGAAGCGAATATTTTCCCGAAAAAAGAAGTCGAAGCGGAATTGTCAAAATTTGTTCTCGCCCGGCTTTATACCGACGATGGAAGCGACATCAACAACCAACAACAAGAGTTTGAGCAAAACACTTTTGGAACGGTTGCGCTGCCTTTTTACGCGGTAATTGACGGCGACGGCAAAGCGGTTGCGACATTTCCGGGCTTGACCAGAAACGTGCAGGAATTTGTTGACTTTTTACAAAAAACGCAGAAGAATTAACCTACCTTTTGAATTTCACGTTCACGCGGTAAAAAATCTCGGCAATTTAAATTAATAATCTTCGGGAGATTTAGAGATGAAAAGAAGATTTTGTGTTCTTCTATGCTGCGCTAGTCTGTTTATTTTTTCTTTTCAGGCGCACGCGCAGTTGAACATTCAGACGATTGATGTCGCAGGCGACAGCATTTCCAAAGGCTTCAACGCCGGCAACGCATTTCCTTGTGCGAACACCGACCAAGAGCAATTTAATTGGATAACCGGCGACACGCACGGCGCGAATTTTTGCAGTGCCGGAAGCGAAAATGTCTTTAGCGTGCTTGAGCGTCTTGAGTGCGATTACGGCACGGATATTTTTAAGCCGTTTCCCAATCACGCCGCCTCTGGAGCGCGAATGCTTGGTGATTTTCTCGGGCAGGCGGGCAATATCAAAACTTATCTGAACGCGCAGTTCGCCCCGCGAATGGCGGCGGTTTTCCTCGGTCATAACGACAATTGTTCGGGAACAGTGACCAAAACCAATACTTCGTGTTCAAACTCCGACCTTGACCCGAATAATTATTGCCGGACAAAACCTGAAGCCTTCGAGCGCGAGTTTCGCAAAGGCTTGGAAGTTTTGATGACGATTTCAAACACGCGAATTGCCGTCGCCGCGCCGGTTCGCGTTTCGCAGCTTTGCAATTTAGGAAACAAAGCAAGCTGCCAAGTTCCCGGCACTTGTCAATTTTTGTGGAACAACGTGAACATCTGCGCCTCATTAACAAAAGACTGCACGCCCGCCAGAATTGCCGACACCTACACGACGATGAAAGCCTATCGTGATATTTTGAAAAATGTTACGGCGGAATACGCTTTGATTTCCGACGGCGGAACTTCGAGAGTCGTCGCCATCGGCGGCGAAACCGTTGGCGGCACAGCCAAAGCCGCAGGCACAGAGTTCATTTACAGCGACGCGGCTTGGCAATATCGTTTCAAATCCGAACATCTTTCCTGCTGTGATTGTTTTCACCCGTCAGCCGCCGGACAAAACCAATTGGGACGGATAATGAAAAACGGTCTAAGCTGCAGCACCATTCAGCCTTGCTGCAAAGAAACGGGCGACCCGTTGATTGATGGTAAATGCGCTCGAACCGAGGTGAAAAGAGTTTATTACAAAGGATTTTTCTGATTGGCGGCGTATTTTGCAATTTTTGGTTAAAGCGGTAAAATCTTTTCGAGCGAAAATTCAAAATCACAAAATTGTTTTATGGTTTCAATCGAAAAATTTATTGACGGTCTTTGCGCGATTTCCGACGCTGATTTTAACTGCGATAATGTGTATCAATTTCTCGCCAAACATCCGGTTGACGTTGATACGATTTCGAGATTTTTCTTTTGGAGCGATAAATTTTATACGCGCAATTTAATTTATAAGGACGCTCGTTTTGAATTGATGGCTTTGTGCTGGGATAAAGGACAAGTTTCGCGCATTCATAATCACGCCGACCAGATGTGCTGGATGACCGTTCCCGTCGGCAGACTTCGCGGTCAAAACTTTCACGCCGTCGAGATTGACGAATCAAAAAACTTTTGCCGGCTTGAAGAAACAGATAATTTTGACCTTTCCGATTGCTTGACTGCCAAAGTCGAACTTGAAGAACCGATTCACCAAATCTTAAATTTACCCGAATTCGACGAGCGTGCCGTCAGCCTGCATATTTATTCCAAACCTTTTGATAAATGCCTTTCCTACTGCCGCGAAACCAACCGTTTCTCGGAAGTTCCGCTTTTTTACACCAGCGTCGGCGGCAAACTCTGCAATCATATAAAACTTTAGAATGAAGCGAAACGAAAAAATTTGGCTGATAATTTTCGGTCTGATTTCGGTTGTTTATATTTTGCTGCGAATGTGGAATTTAACCGCTTCGTGTCTGTGGTTTGACGAGATTTTCAGCGTTCACGCCGCAACGCATTCTTGGCAAAGTTTGTATTGGTTCGTCGCGCAGGATATGATTCACCCGCCGCTTTTTTATGTTTTGCTGAAAATCTGGATTTTTGTCGGCGGTGAAAATCTTTCCTGGCTTAGATTTTTTCCGGTTTTATTTTCGATACTTTCCATAATTCCTTTTCTTTTATTGTGCCGACAACTTAAATTACCGAGTCCGTCAATTGCGCTCGCTTTAACATTTTTTGCCGTCAACGGCTCGCTCATCAAATACGCGCAAGAAGTGAGAATGTATAGCCTGCTTCTTTGTTTCGCGCTGTTTTCAATGTGGGTTTTTGTGCGTTTCTTAAATACGGGCAAAGGATTTTTGTTTTTATTAATCATCAACATTTTGCTCGTTTATACGCATTATTTCGGCTGGCTGATTATCGCGTCTGAAGTTTTTGCAGTTGTAATTCTAGCGCGTGAAAGATTAAAACAAATTTTATTGATGTCGTTTCTTTCATTTCTGAGCTTTACGCCTTGGATTTTCGCCATTTGGCAAGCGACAAAGATAAACGCAAACGTCGGGCAAAATATCGGCTGGATGACGAAGCCCAATTTACCGGCGATTTTTCAGTTTGTTTTTGATTTGTTTGAGCCGATTTATTTTGAGCAGAGCAACACGGATGAGCCGACAATTTTTTTTATAACCTTGCCGATTTTACTTGTCGGCATAATCGCTTTCGGTTTGTATTTCACCGCGTGGAAAAGTGAAACCAAAATCGAAAAAAGAAAATTTTCATTGCTTCTGATTTTTACTTTTGCGCCGATTTTAATGGCTTTTATTGCAAGCTGGATTTTGCCGTATTCAATTTGGGGAACGCGGCATTTGATAATCGCTTTCGCACCGTTTGCAATTTTGCTGGCAATTGCTTTTACAAAAATCTTTACGGAACGCCGACATACTAACGACAATTTAAACCGTCAAGTTACCGGGGTTCCAGTTTTGAAAGGTGCGGTTTTGCTCTTGGTTTTCCTGCTTTTCGCGGCGGCATTTCTGCTTCAAGCAACACGCTCCAAACCGAAATATATTTGGTGCGCTTGGGAAAACCTGGCTTTGAGTTTGCCTCAAACTCAAAGCGATTCACAGATAACAAATTCGAGCGACCCAATCAAAATTTATGTATTTGAAGATTTAGTGGCGTATCATTTCTGGTTTGCCTTACGCGATTCAAGCGAAAAATTTCAAATTATAAAAGTCAACGGAATCGAAGGTTTGACGGAAGACAAAGCGTATTTTTTACCGCGCGATTTTGACAAAATAAAATCGCCTGAAGATTTTGAAGGCGAAAGATTTTTCGTTGCTTTCCGCGCTCAAAATTGGAACGAATCCGCACCGCCTTTGCAAAATTTAATTTCAAAAGGTTATCGAATCGGTGAGCCGCAATTTTTTGAGGCACAGGGTTTGAAAGCGTTTTTGGTTGAAGTTGGGAAATAGAAATTTACATCTTCTCGATAACAATTCCGCCAAAATGTGCTTCGTCAGCTCGGCATCGCACGCCTTCGATAAAACAAACGTGCGAATCGTAAGGCTCGTTCGTGTCCGCGTAAAAGGCGAGAAAACCGCCGCTAAAACTTTTATTATAAAAGTTTAACAGTCTTCCGTCAGCCGCGCTTGCCTTGATTGCGCAACTGAGGCAAATATAATTTGGGTAACGCAATACGACCATAACTTCCGCGCCGCAAATCGGGCAAAATTGTTTGTCTTTTATTTCCGTTTCCACCTTACGCCGTCTTTCGTATCTTCGAGAACAATTCCTTTTTCAATTAATAAATCTCTGATTTCATCGGAACGCACAAAATCACGATTACGCCGCGCTGCTTGGCGTTCCTCAATTAGATTTTCGATTTCCGCGTCGAGCATTTCCGTTTCTTCCGAGCCGAAAATGTTCAAAACCGAATCGAATTTTTCGATTATCTCTAAAATTACCGAATGGTCTTCAGTCAAAACCGTTTCGTTTGCCAAAGCCGTATTAACTTCGCGCACGAGGTTATGAAGTGCTGCTAGTGCCTGCGACGTATTCAAATTGTCGTCCATCGCCGCTTCAAAATCCGCTAGATATTTTTTCGCGGTTTGCTGCAAATCGGGATTGATACCGTTTTTCAGATTCGATTCGACAAGCCGCGCACGGAAATCTCTCAAGCGTTCAATCGTGCTTTCCGCGCCATCCAAAGTTTCAAATGTGAAATTTAACTGTTTGTGATACGGAACGCTTAAAAGCAAATAACGAATCGCTTCGGGTTTATAGCCTTTCGCCTGCAAATCGCGGAAGGTGTAATAATTTCCTAAAGTTTTCGACATCGTTTCGCCTTCGACTTTCAAATGTTCGGCGTGAAGCCAGACCTTTGCAAGTTGTTTTTCCGTTGCTCCTTCCGATTGGGCGATTTCGTTTTCGTGATGCGGAAACTTTAAATCAACGCCGCCCGCGTGGATGTCGAAAGTTTCGCCCAAATATTTCATCGCCATTGCCGAACATTCAATATGCCAACCCGGACGACCGCGCCCGAAACTCGCGTCCCAACCTGTCGGCTCACTTTCAGCAACCAATTTCCAAAGAGCAAAATCGTTGGCATTTTCCTTATCGTATTTGTCCGTGTCAACTCTGCCCGACGCGCCGGAAACATTGCCCTCGAAATTTATTTTCGAGAGTTTGCCATAATCCGGGAAAGCCGAAATTCGGTAGTAAATAGAACCGTCGGATTCGTAGGCGCGTCCATTTTCTAATAATCTTTCGATAATCAGAATCATTTCCGCGATGTGTTCGGTTGCACGCGGCGCGATTTCGGGGCGTTCAAGCCCAAGCGTGTCGAAATCTTCCCAAAATGCTTCGATAAACGGCGTGGTGAATTCCTCAATCGTTTTTTCCACCTTTTTCGCTTCCTTAATAATGCGGTCGTCAACGTCAGTCAGATTAAAAACGTGCGTCAATTCGTAGCCTTTATATTTTAGATAACGCCGCAAAACGTCGCCGAAAACAAACGTGCGAAAATTGCCGATGTGCGCGTAACTCCAAACCGTCGGACCGCAAATGTAAAGTTTTACTTTAGCTTTATTTAACGGCTGAAATTCTTCGAGTTTATTTGAAAGTGTGTTATAAAATTTAAGCATAAAATAAATTTTGAAAACCAATGCTTCGATTAATAAGAAGCGATCATATGCAACCGATTTATTAATATTTTACTTTAAGAGTTGGCAATCCAACTGTTAAAGTTTTACGTCAAGAAAATTGTCGACTTGTTTGAGTCAGACAGTCAAATTAGAATGTAAATTCAAACCAAATGATAACGCTCAATAATTTTCTGCGCAGCGACATCGGGTAAAAGATTAGTGTTGTCAATTTCCAGCCTTTCGCGCTCCGGCACGGGCGAAAACAAGTCGTGTTTGTCCAAAATCTCGTGCAGGATTTCCAGATTTTTTGTTTTAGAATGACACGCTTAATTACTGCTTGCGCTTCCACCGTTTTGTATTGCTGAAAATTAGAAAGGGTAAGATTTGTCAAAAAGAATTGCCGCTCAAAAATTTAAGCGGCAATTCTCGTTTCTTCTTCCAAATCGTCCATAAACAGATATTTCTTCCATTCGGGGCGCGATTCGGCGTAATGGCAAAGCAGAACGTGGTCAAGCCCAAGGCGCAGAAGTTTTTGCGACGTGAGAAGCGGCATTCTGGCTTGTTCGGGCGTGCGGTTTCCTTTGCGCTGGTTGCATTTGACGCACGCGGTCGTCAAATTGTGCGGAGTTGATTCGCCGCCTTGCGCACGGGGCAAAATGTGGTCGAGCGTCAAGTCTTTGGCGTGTTTGTGTTCGGCACAGTATTGACAGCGATAGCGGTCACGAATATAAATCCGCGCCCGTTTCATCGTCGTTTCCTGCCGTCTGCGCTTGATGTGAACATAAGTTCGCAGGCGCACGACGGAAGGAACGGGAATCGTCGTCGAAGGCGAATGCAGAACATTATCGCCGTCCGCTTCTTCAACCGTCAATTTTCCCGAAAACCACATACAAATCGCCCGCGCCACGCCAATCGTGCCGAGCGGTTCGTAAGAAAAATTTAAGAGCAGAACTCTACCCGTTATCAATGGAATCACCTCCTTAAA